>JAVXWK010000052.1:0-3383 GCA_032230575.1 Pseudonocardiales bacterium
GCAGCGGAGCGGTAGCCATCCAGGGCGTAGTCGCCCGCGACCGCCTCCCAGCCGTCGGGCCGCACACCAAGCTGCTTGGCGAGCAACGCCACGAAGATCTGTGCCTTCTGCTTGCCGAAACCGGGCAGTGCCATCAAGCGTCTCAGCAGGTCCTGGCCCGACGTCGCCTCGTTCCACAACCGCGCCGCGTCGCCGTCGTACTCGGTGGTGATCACCCGCGCGAGATCCTGGAGTCGCGCTGCCATCGACGCCGGGAACCGGTGGATGGCCGGAGGCACGCTGCACAGGGCTGTGAACGCCTCCGGGTCAGCACCTGCGATCGCCGCTGGATCCAGAGTTCCGAAGCGGCTGAGCACCTTCCACGGGCCGCGGAACGCGTGTTCCATGCCGTACTGCTGATCGAGCATCATCCCGACCAGCGGAGCAAACGAGTGCTCGTCCAGAACCCTGTCAGCTGCCGCGTCGTTCGCGATCCCAAAGCCCATTGCCGCATGCTCTCACGGGGCGGGCGACCCTTCCTCGCGGAGACGAGGCTCGGTCCGCATCTCCGGGTGGACGCCGCGCTTGTCGGCGTAGAAGGCGCGGACCAGGTCCATGTCGACCGTGACATCTCCGGTGGGCGTAAAGGTCGGACCGACACCCATGGTTCGCGTCGGCCCGTCGATGAAGCCGAGGGAGATCGGCAGGTCCGTCTGCCGCGCGATCTTGTAGAAGCCGGACTTCCAGTAGTCCGCCTTCTTGCGGGTCCCCTCCGCGGCGACGACGAGCAGGAAGTTGTCGTCCTTCTTCGCCTGGGACAGCAGTTCTCGCACCGTCGCACCCGGGTTCTTGCGGTCGAGAGGGACACCCCCCGTCACGCGGAGCAAGGGAGCAAGAGGGCCGCGGAAGAGCTCACGCTTGATGAGGACGCGCGGCTTGACCCCATCGCGCCACGTCAGCGCCACCATCGCGACCCAGTCCCAGTTGGACGTGTGCGGTGCCCCGACCAGGATCCCGGTCGTCGGGACGTGCCCGACGGTGCGCCAGCGGGTAAGGCGCAACATCAGCCGTGCGAGCGACTTCCGCACCATCAGGCCGCCCTCAGATAGGTCTCGTCCACCAGGACATTCTTGCCGGTCGGCCCGGCAAGGCGGGTCGCTGGTGCGGATGGTCGGTGGCGACGGGGAGAATGGGCGGCACGAGTTCACCCGACACCCCAGCTGGAGCGAGCGCGCCGTGGCACGTCGTACGACCAAATCCCCGCCCCCGCCCGAGGACTTCACCGAGCGCCTCGTGGACATCGACGTGTCCGAGGAGATGCAGGGGTCGTTCCTCGAGTACGCCTACTCGGTCATCTATGCGCGCGCACTGCCCGACGCGCGCGACGGCCTGAAGCCGGTGCACCGGCGCATCCTCTTCCAGATGTCGGAGATGGGCCTGCGGCCCGACCGGGGTCATGTGAAGTGCGCCCGCGTCGTCGGCGACGTCATGGGCAAGCTGCACCCCCACGGTGACGGCGCGATCTACGACACCCTCGTCCGGATGGCGCAGCCGTGGTCGATGCGGCTGCCGCTCATCGACGGTCACGGCAACTTCGGCTCATTGGGCAACGACGACCCACCCGCGGCCTACCGCTACACCGAGTGCCGCCTGGACGCGGCCGCGCTGCTGATGACGACGAGCCTCGACGAGGACGTCGTCGACATGCGGCCCAACTACGACGACCAGGCCTACGAGCCGGAGGTGCTGCCGGCGGCCTTCCCCAACCTGCTGGTCAACGGCGCGTCGGGCATCGCGGTCGGCATGGCCACCAACATGGCCCCGCACAACCTCGTCGAGGTGATCTCCGCCGCCCGCCACCTGATCAAGGCGCCGAAGGCGACCCTGGACGACCTGATGCGGTTCGTGCCCGGCCCCGACCTGCCCACGGGCGGCAAGATCGTCGGCCTCGACGGCATCCGCGACGCCTACGAGACCGGTCGCGGCGCCTTCCGCACCCGGGCCACCGCGCGCATCGAGAACGTCACGCCTCGGCGCAAGGGCATCGTCGTGACCGAGCTGCCGTTCGGCGTCGGCCCCGAGCGGGTCAAGGAGAAGATCGCCGAGCTGGTGCGGGCCAAGAAGGTCCAGGGCGTCACCGCGGTCGACGACTACACCGACCGCGAGAAGGGCCTGCGGCTGGTCATCGAGATCAAGAACGGCTTCAACGCCGACGCGATCCTGGACCAGCTCTACCGGCTCACACCGCTCGAGGAGTCGTTCGGCATCAACAACGTCGCCCTCGTCGACGGGCAGCCCCGCACGATGGGGCTCAAGGACCTGCTCGAGGTCTACGTGGCTCACCGGCTCGACGTCGTACGCCGTCGCTGCCTGCACCGGCGCGCGAAGGCCGCGGACCGGCTGCACCTCGTCGACGGCCTGCTCGTCGCGATCCTCAACGTCGACGAGGTCATCCAGGTGATCCGCACCAGCGACGACGCGGCGGAGGCTCGTGAGCGACTGATGTCGGTGTTCGACCTGACCGAGATCCAGGCCAACTACATCCTGGACATGCCGCTGCGCCGGCTCACGAAGTTCTCGCGCATCGAGCTCGAGGCCGAGCAGGAGACGCTGCGGACGACGATCGACGAGCTCACCGCGATCCTGGAGTCCGACGCCCTGATGCGCGAGACGGTTTCCACCGAGCTCGCGGACGTCGCCAAGAAGTTCGGTACGCCGAGGCGCACCGTCCTGCTCGAGTCCGCCGGCACGCCCGCGACGACGGCGGTTCCCTTGGAGGTCACCGACGACCCCTGCTGGGCGCTGCTGTCCTCGACCGGGCTGATGGCGCGAACCCTCACCGATGGCCCGCTGCCCCTCGACGGGCCCCGGGCCAAGCACGACGTGATCACCTCGGCCGTGCGCACCACGGCGCGCGGCGAGGTCGCGGCGCTCACCAGCGCCGGGCGCATGATCAGGCTCGGCGTCCTCGACCTGCCGGCCCTGCCGTCGACGGCCAGCGCACCCAACCTGTCAGGCGGCGCACCGGTCTCGGAGTTCCTCCAGCTCGCGGCGGACGAGCGGGTTCTGTGCCTGGTCGGGATCGGCGACGGTGAGGCCGGCGTGGCCTTGGGGACCAGCGACGGGGTCGTCAAGCGCGTGACCCCCGACTACCCCCTCAACAAGGACAGCTGGGACGTGATCACCCTGCGTCCCGGCGACCAGGTGGTCGGCGCGGTCGAGCTGGCCGACGACGACCGCGACCTCGTCTTCGTGTCGTCCGACGCGCAGCTGCTGCGGTTCCCTGCGAGCGCGGTCCGGCCGCAGGGGCGGTCTGCCGGCGGCATGGCAGGCATCCGCCTCACCCCCGGCCAGCAGGCGGTGTTCTTCGGCGTGGTCGACCCGGGGCGGGACAACGCGGTCGT
>JAVXWK010000066.1:0-12656 GCA_032230575.1 Pseudonocardiales bacterium
AACAGCCGATGCGCGGTCGACAGCGGCATGTCGGCACGCCGTGCGAGCTCGCTCAGCGTCAGCTCTCGGCGCTGGGCGTCGAACGCGTCGAGGAGCCGGAGCGCGCGGCCGATCACCGGCCCAGTAGGACCCGTCGGCCGCCCTCGCCTCGACACGTTCACTCCGACATCTTGCTGGATCCGCCCGGCGGCGTCACGAACTCGCGGTGGTGGCCGCCGGCTGTCGACGGATTGTCGACGGACTGTCGACGGGGCTCGCCATCGTGTTCGGCAGAGGGCGGCGTGCACGGTTCGGCGCCCAGGTTCAGGGGAGGTACCCAGATGAGAAAGTGGATCGCCACGTCAGCGTTCGCACTGACGACGGCCGTGGTGGGTGTGGTCGGCATGGCCGCACCCGCACTCGCCGACGACCACTTCGACGTGACCGTCCGGAGCACGGTCAGCGGCAAGTGCCTGGCGCCGCAGGGCGGGTCGTTCGCCGACGGCGTGCCGATCGTCCAGACCACCTGCAACGGCAGCCCGTTCCAGCGGTGGGACTTCATCGACCACGACGACTCCATCTTCCAGCTCCGCAACGCGGTCACGCTGAAGTGCATGGACGTGCTGGGATCCAACAACAACGGGACGCCGGTGGTCCAGTGGCCCTGCAACAGGAACAGCAACGAGCGGTTCCAGGCGAGCCGGAGCCTGCCTGACTTCGTGACGCTCAAGTCGCGGGTCAGCGGCACGAAGACCCACTGCCTCGACGTGCCCGGCGGGCGGTCCGACGAGAACCTCGCGGTGCAGATCTGGACCTGCAACGGCACCGCCGCCCAGTCCTACGGAGTCTTCCCCGTCTGACCGACCGGCAGTTTGCCCGCCCTTCGCGCCTCCGTCGTATCCCCGTGCCGCATGCTTGCTCTCTCATTGCGGCGGAACAGGGTTGGGCGGAGGCCGGATGGCGGAGCAGTGGATGCCGGACGACGGCATTCGCGTGCTGGGCCCGTTCGAGGTCGAAGCCGGTGGCAGCCGACTGGATGCCGGCGGTCCGCGGTTGCGGGCGATGCTGGCGTTGCTCGCGGTGTACGCGGGCACGCCGGTGAGCGTCACGAGGTTCGTGTCCGAGCTGTGGGGACCGGAGGCGCCGCCGGACGCCGGGCGGACGGTCCGGACCTACGCCTCCCGGCTGCGCAGGGGCGTGGGACCACTGGCCGGGTTGATCGTCACCCGCGCACCGGGGTACGTGCTGCTGGAACCGGACGTCGTGGACGCGGTGCGGTTCCAGCGGCTCGCCAGGGAAGGGCACGCGGCGCTGGCCGGCGGAACGGCTCCGGCCGCGCGCGAACGACTGACCACGGCACTCGAACTGTGGCGGGGAAGGCCGTTCGACGAGTTCGACGGGATCGCGGCACTCGAAGCCGAGCGGATCCGGCTCGGCGCGGTGCGCCTCGACATCGTGCAGGACCGCGTCGACGCCGACCTGGCCGCCGGGTCCGGCGCGGAGCTGGTCGCCGAGCTGACGGACCTCACAGCGGCCCATCCCGGCCACGAGCGGCTGTGGGGCCAGCTGATGACGGCCCTGTACCGCGCGGGCCGCCAGTCGGACGCCCTGGAGGCGTTTCACCGGGCACGGCGCGGGCTCGTCGAGCACGCGGGCGTGGAGCCTTCTCCGGCATTGGCGGACATCCAGGAGAGAGTTCTCGCCCACGACCCGCGGCTGCTGGCCTCGCCCCGGCCGATCAGGACCGCGGAACCGCGACCGGCTCAGCTGCCGCCTCTGGTTCCTGGCTTCACCGGTCGTCAGGCGGAGCTCGCCGCACTCGACACCTCCGTCGCGGCGGCACGGGACACGATCGCCGTCGTCGCGGTGTGCGGCACCGCGGGGGTGGGCAAGACGGCTTTGGCCCTGCGATGGGCACATCGCGTCGCCGCACGGTTCCCCGACGGGCAGCTCTACGTCAACCTGCGAGGGTTCGACCCCGAGGGAGCCCTGTCGCCGGAGGAGGCGCTGCGCGGGTTCCTGGACGCGCTCGGTGTCACGGCCGACCGCATGCCGGGCGTTCTGCGGGCACAGGTCGCGCTCTACCGGAGCATGACCGCGGGCAAGCGTGTTCTGGTGGTGCTCGACAACGCGCGCGACGCCGCCCACGTCCGCCCGCTGCTGCCCGCCGAGCCGGGCAGCACCGTCGTGATCACCAGTCGCGACGACCTCGCCGGGCTCGTGGCGCGCGACGGAGCCGGCAGGGTCGGGCTGGACGTGCTCGGTCCCGGCGAGGCGGTCGAACTGCTCCGCCTGCTCGTCGGAGACCAGGTGGCCACCCCGGCGGAGCTCGAGGACCTCGCCGTGCGGTGCGCCCGGCTGCCGTTGGCGCTGCGGGTCGCCGCCGAGCTGGTCGTCCGGCGTGGGCGCGTGGGCCTCGACGATCTCGCCGACGAGCGTCACCGCCTGGACATGCTGGAGGCCGGGGCCGACGCCGACACCGCCGTGCGGGCCGTGTTCTCCTGGTCGGAACGACACCTGCCACCCGCGGCGAACCGCCTGTTCTGGTTGCTGGGACTGCATCCCGGCCGCGACACCGACGCCGACGCGGTCGCCGCGCTCGCCGGAGTGGACGCGCGTGTCGGCCGGAATCTGCTCGAGGTGCTCCACGGCGCCCACCTCGTGGAGAGCGCCGGTGCGGGCCGCTGGACGATGCACGACCTCCTGCGCGCCTTCGCCCGTGAGCGCGCGGAACAGCGGCTCTCCTGGCCCGGCCGTCAGCAGGCGCTGAAGGATCTCTACGAGTACTACCTGACCGGTGCGCTGGACGCGATGGACGCCCTGTACCCGTACACGACGCGGTGGCGCCGCGGTGAAACCGGACCAGACGAACCGTCGACGATGACCGCGGCCGCCGCGAAGAAGTGGCTGGACACCGAACGGCTCACCCTCGTCACGATCACGGGCACCGCGGGCGGCGACCTCGCCGGGTACGCCGTCAAGATCGCGCGGGTGATCGACCAGCATCTGAACGTCGGCTACCACAACGCCGACGCGTTCTCCGTGCACCAGCACGCGCTTTCGGCGGCCGAGGACCTCGGCGACGCGGCCGGCCGGGCGCGCTCCCTGCTGGAACTGGGGCGGTCCCACGCCCGCTCCGGTGCCTACGGCGAGGCCGACGAGCACTACCGCCGGGCGTTGGGGTCGTACCGGCGGCTCGGCGACCTGGCGGGGGAGGCGCGAACGCTGCACGCGTTGGGGAACAACGAAGGCCGGGCCCGCCGCTACCACGACGCGCTCGCCTCCTACAGCCTGGCGCTGACGCTGAGCCGGCAGGCGGGCGACCGCGGCCAGGAAGCCGTCGAACTGGCCAGCATCGGGCAGGTGCAGCACAGTCTCGGCAGGCACGAGGAGGCCGTGGAGTGCTACCGGCGGGCAGCCGCGATCTACGCGGAGATCGGCCAGCGGGTCGGGCAGGGGCGCATCCTCAACGATCTCGGCAGCGCCCTGCAGAGCTACGGGCGCCTGGAGGAAGCGCACGACCACCATCAGCGAGCCCTGAAGATCCTGCACGACATCGGCGACCGCGCGGCCGAGGCGATCGCGCACACGGATCTCGGCCGGATCTGCTCGCGGCAGGGACGTCATGCCGAGGCACTGGAGCACCACCGGCAGGCGATCGCGGTGTTCCGCGAGATCGGGGATCCCGTCGGTGAGGCCGAGGTGCTCATCAACCTGGGCACCGCCCACGAGCGCATGGGGCGGCACCGGGAGGCGGCCGACCTGCATCAGCAGGCCGAGATGCTCGCCCGGAAACTGGGCGACCGCCTGCTCGAGTGCGCGGCTCTCAACGGGCGTGGCCGGGCGGCCCGTGTGTCCGGCCGGTACGCCGAAGCGCTCGCGTGCCATTCGGACGCGCTGGTCCACGCGCGGGAGATGGAGGACCGAGAGCAGGAGGCCCTGTCGCTGGACGAGTTGGCGGCCACCCGGGAACTCACCGGCGAGGCCGCCGAGGCGCGCCGGCTCTGGGAGGCGGCTCTGCCGATCTACGACTCGCTGCGCATGCCCGAGGCCGCCGCGGTACGGGGCCGGCTCGCTGGATGATCGTTGACGCCGACGCGCGACCACTCTATGTTAGCGCTCACAATTCGGCGTGAGGGGCAGGCGCACATGGCGGACGGGTTCGCACGGCGGGACTTCCTCAGGGCGACTTCCCTGGCCGCGGCCGTGCCGCTGATCGGTGTCTCCGCCGGCGAGGCGCTGGCGGCTCCGAGCGCTCTCG
Source organism: Pseudonocardiales bacterium (assembly GCA_032230575.1). Classification (GTDB taxonomy): domain Bacteria; phylum Actinomycetota; class Actinomycetes; order Mycobacteriales; family Pseudonocardiaceae; genus Lentzea. Next base: position 4,241 of record JAVXWK010000066.1, read on the forward strand.
AGCCGGGCGGCCTGCGCCCGTTCGAACTGTCCGAGGTCGCGCTGACCGAGGGCGTGTTCTCCAAGAAGCGCGACCTCGTCCTGGCCTACGCGCGCGGCTACGACGTCAACCGCCTGCTCCAGGTGTTCCGGGCCAACGCGGGCCTGGACACGCTGGGCGCCATCGCACCTGGCGGCTGGGAAGGCCTGGACGGCGAGGCGAACGGCAACCTCCGCGGCCACTACACCGGGCACTTCCTGTCGATGCTGTCCCAGGCGTACGGCAGCACCGGCGACACCGCGTACCTGGAGAAGATCCGCACGATGCTGGGCGCGCTCACCGAGTGCCGTGCCGCGTTGCGCCGCGATCCACAGGTGCTGAGCGTGCCGGGGAAGTCCGGCCGGGCGGTGGAGCAGGTGCGCGGCTCGTACCAGTTCGTGGACCTGCCCGCCGAGCCGTTGCCTGCGATGTTCACGTTCACAGCGTGGGTCCGGCCGTCGCACGACGCGAACTGGACGCGGATCTTCGACTTCGGCAACGACAACACCCGCTACCTGTACCTGGCGGCCCGCAACGGCAACGGCGTGCCCCGCTTCGCCATCACCACGAACGGGCCCGGCGTCGAACAGGGCATCAACGGCATCGCGCCGTTGCCGTTGAACGAGTGGAGCCACATCGCGGTGACGATCGCGGGCTCCACCGGCACGCTGTACGTCAACGGTGCGCCCGTCGCCACGAACACCGCGATGTCGTTGAACCCGGCCGCGCTGGGCACGCTCGCGCATCACTGGCTGGGGCGGTCGCACTTCAGCGGCGACCCGGTGTTCGCGGGCGCGCTGGACGACGTGAACCTGTTCTCCCGCGCACTGAGCGCGGCCGAGATCAGCCTGCGGCTCAAGGGAGATCTGGGCTCCTACGCGTTCGACGAGACGACCGGCGGAACGTTCGCCGACGCGTCCGGGCGCGGGTTGCACGCGACCTTGCGCCGCACCTGGGGCGGCCCGAGCCATCCCGGTTTCCTGGCCGCGTACCCGGAAACGCAGTTCATCACGCTGGAAACGATGACGCGCCCGGACTACCTCACCGTGTGGGCGCCGTACTACACCGCGCACAAGATCCTCAAAGGCCTGGTCGACGCCTACCGCAACACCCAGGACGGGCGGGCCCTGGATCTCGCGGACGGGCTGTGCGACTGGATGTTCTCGCGGCTGGGCAAGCTCTCCGCCGAGGTGCGCCAGCGGATGTGGGGCATCTTCTCCAGCGGCGAGTACGGCGGCATCGTCGAGGCGATCATGGACCTGCACACGATCACCGGGAAGCACCTGGAGCTGGCCCGGTCGTTCGACCTCGACTCGTTGATCACCGCGTGTGCCGAGAACCGCGACGTGCTGGAGGGGCTGCACGCCAACCAGCACATCCCGATCTTCACCGGCCTCGTCCGGCTGTACGAGGCCACGGGCGAGCAGCGGTACTGGCTCGCGGCGAAGAACTTCTGGGGCATGGTCGTGCCGCCGCGGATGTTCGCCATCGGCGGTACCAGCACGGCGGAGTTCTGGCGGGCGCGCGGTGTGGTCGCGGGCGCGTTGAGCGACACGACGGCCGAGACCTGCTGCGCGCACAACATGCTCAAGCTCAGCCGGCTGCTGTTCCTGCACGAGCAGTCGCCGAAGTACTTCGACTACTACGAACGCACGCTGTTCAACCAGATCCTCGGGTCCAAACAGGACCGAGCCGACGCCGGGCTGCCGTTGATGACGTACTTCATCGGCCTCATACCGGGTGCCGTACGTGACTTCACGCCGAAGCAGGGCACGACGTGCTGCGAGGGCACGGGCATGGAGAGCGCGACGAAGTACCAGGACTCGGTGTACTTCCGCGCGGCCGACGACTCGCGGCTGTACGTGAACCTCTACAGCCCGTCGGTGCTGAAGTGGAAGGGCGTCACCGTCACCCAGACCACCGCTTTCCCGGCCGAGCAGGGCACCACCCTGCGGATCACCGGCCGCGCCCGGTTCGACCTGTCGCTGCGGGTTCCCGCCTGGGCGGGGGAGTTCACCGTGACGGTCAACGGCGAGCGGCAGCGGGTGAACGCCCTGCCCGGCACCTACGTGACGTTGTCCCGATGGTGGCGCGACGGAGACGTTGTGCGCGTGCGCATGCCGTTCGCGTTGCGAGCGGAGCGGACCTCGGACCAGCCTCTCGTGCAGTCGCTGATGTACGGCCCGATCAACCTGGTGGCGCGTGACGCACGGAGTGAGTTCCTGGAGTTCGGCCTGCACGGTCGCGCGGCGCTGTCCGGTGACCTGGCGGGCAACCTCCAGCCGATCGCGGGCAGCCCGCTGCACTTCCGGCTCGGCGAGGTCGAGCTCGCACCGTTCTTCGAGGGCACCGAACACGCCTTCCACTCCTACTTCCGCCGCACGGAGCCGAAAATCGTGTTCGCGGGCGTGGACTCCGGCGTCGCGAACCCGGCGCGCGCGGACGGGTCGACGTTCCTCGACGAGGTGTGGGTGGCCGCGCCGTTCTCCGCGAAGACGGTGTTCCTGGACCGGGTGACCGCCGTGGCGCGCAAGTGGGTGGGGGAGGGCTTGATGACCGTCGCCGACCACGACCGCGTGATCCGCACGGCCCGAAACGCGCCGATCCGCTAGTCGCGGACCAGCCCGTCCACTTGTTCTCCGCACCTGGCCGGTGACGAGCTCGCGATGAAGGGAACCTTCATCCACCGTGCCTGTCGGTCATGAGTTGGTTGTGGTTGAAGGACAATGACAACGTTTGTCGATCACTCCGCCTACCGCCGACTCGTGATCACATCGCCCAGCTCGGCTTGGCTGGGCGGAACGAGCGCTCAAGTTCCTGCCATTGCACCGCGGTGAGACCGATGAAGGTTCCCTTCATCGGTCTCACCGTGCGGTCACTTGGGAGCGAAGATCGCGCCCAGACGGTCGATCTCGTCTCCTGACCGGCCGGTGAACCCGGCGATGCGCCACCCGGAGGGAGCGGTGACGGTGAGCGTCTCACCGGTCTGCTGACCCGCCGAGAGCGTGCGTCCCCGGTCCGTGGTGAACGCGGCCGAGAACACCCGAGTGCGGCCGTCGTACTTGCCCTGGCTCAGTTTCGCGGACACGAAGTGCTCGCCGGGTTCGAGCGTGAGGGTCGACGCACTGCCGCCGTTGCCGCCGTGGCTGATCGTCGTGCCGTTGGCGAGGGTGAACGCGATCTGGTCCACCCTGCTGCCGCCGCGCAAGGTGAGCGAGCGCACGGCACCCGAGTCAACCGCCGCGAGGTCGGTGAACGGCGTGCCGTGCGGGCCGCCGAGCTCGGCGCTGAGCTTGATGCCGTCGTCCGCGGTCCAGTCGAACCTCGTGGCGATCGGGTAGTGGTCGGACAGCGGCTTGCCCTGTGCGTCCACGAAAGCCGCGTTCTCGTTGCGGTAGTCCCGTGCGGTCAGGCTGATCTGCCGGTTGCCCCGGTAGAGGATCTTGTCGACGACCTCGCACGCGTCGTTGAGCGCCGCCGGGTCGCACACCAGCGCCGGAGCGCCCGCCGCCGGTGCCTGGCCATCACGTTCCAGCTGCACCCACGCGTCGGTGAGACCGTTGGTGCTGACCAGTTCGCGGATGTTGTCCTCCGCGCGGGTGTAGCGGGTATTGGTGTCACCCATGACGATGACCGCGTTGCCCACCGAGTTCGCCGCGATGAACCGCGACAGCTGGGTGATGTTCGACCGGCGCGCGGCGAGGTCGGCGGTCTCGGTGCCGGCGTTGGGGTGCAGGTTGTAGAGGTCGACGTACACGCCGTCGGCCAGCCTGACCCTCTTGTACGAGAAGCCCTTGGGCGTCAGGCAGTCGGTGCCGTTGCAGGACGACCACTTCGTGCGTTCGAGGTCGCTGTAGGGCAGGTGGGACAGCGTGTTCAGACCGCTGCCGAACGGCACCCCGCCGCTGGTGGGCGTGCGGTAGGCGTGGTTGTCACCCGCGTACAGGGCCGAGTGGTAGTTGAAGTCCTCCTGGACGTTGATGATGTCGTAGGGCGCCAGTCGCGGGCTGATCAACGGGGTGTTCACGGCGGGGTGACCGGAGGACAGGCCCTCCGGCAGGCCCGCCACGTTGTAGCTCAGCACCTCGAAGCTGCCGCCGGTGGCCGCGGCCGCGGTGGGCGACATCAGCGCCGCCAGCACGACCGGGATGACGAGCAGGGTGGATCGTCGCATGCTGCTCCTCGCAGGGTTGGAGCGTTCACACAGGGAACGCGGCACGATGATCCACCATTTGTGAGCGCTAACATAGCGGCTGTTCGGCCGTTCATCCTTCGTTCATCATCAGGTCAGCGCCCGCACCACGTAGGTCGTGCCGCGGGTGGCGTCGATGGTGATCTCCTTGTCAGTGGCCCGGACTTCGACCCCGCGTCCAGTCCGCGCGTCGAGCACCTCGTAGCGACCCTCGAACACCGCGCCCGACACCGTCAGCGGCCCGTCGCCGCCAGCCTTGAGCTGGACGTGGACCGGTTTTCCGTCCACCCACCGGATGTCCACCGTCACGTCGCCCCGTGCCCGCAGGCCGGTGACCGAGCCGGTGTTCCAGAAGCGCGGCAACGCGGGCAGCAAGTCGACGACGCCGCGGTGGCTCTGCACGAGCATCTCCGCCACGCCGGCCGTGGCACCGAAGTTGCCGTCGATCTGGAACGGCGGGTGGGTGTCCCACAGGTTGTTCAGCGTGCTGGTCGCGAGCAGTTCGGTCAGCATCTTGTGGGAGTGGTCGCCGTCCAGCAGCCGCGCCCAGAAGTTGATTTTCCAGGCCTTGCTCCACCCGGTGCCGCCGTCACCGCGCGCGGTGAGCGACACCCGTGCCGCGGCGACCAGTGCGGGGTTCTCCTGCGGCGTGATCTGCCGTCCGGGGTGCAGCGCGTACAGGTGGGACGTGTGGCGGTGGGTGTTCTTCTGGTCGTCCCAGTCGGACTTCCACTCCTGCAGCTGGCCCCAGGAGCCGACTCGCAGTCCGGGATCGAGCCGGTCCACGGTGGACCTGAGCTGCTCGGCGAACTCGCGGTCGCCGAGCGTGGTCGCGGCCTCGGCCGTGTTGGTCAGCAGGTCCCGCACGATCTGCTGCGACATCGACGCGCCCGCGGAGAACGGACCTTGCTCGGGTGAGTAGCTCGGGTTCACCACCAGCCTGCCGTCGCGCGGGTCCGCGACCAGCTCGTCCATCCAGAACTGGGCGAGCGACCTCAGCGCCGGGTAGGCCCGTACCCGCAGGAACCACTCGTCCCTGGTGAAGAGGTAGTGCTCGTAGTAGTGCCGGGCCAGCCAGGCGCCCGCCTCCGGGAACCAGAACGCCGTCGCCCAGTCGTGCACGCCGGTGAAGCCGAACGGCGTGGTCTCGTTGTGCACCACCCAGCCGCGGTTGCCGAACATCTCCCGCGCGGTCACCTCGCCGGGTGGCACCAGCGAGTCCACGTAGTCGAACAACGGCGCTGTGGTCTCCGAGAGGTTCGTGGTCTCCGCCGGCCAGTAGTTCATCTGCAGGTTGATGTTCGTGTGATAGTCGGCGCTCCACGGCGGCGTCGCCGAGTTGTTCCACACGCCCTGCAGGTTCGCGGGCAGCGACCCGGCCCGTGAGGACGCCACCAGCAGGTAACGACCGTACTGGAAGTACAGCGCCTCCAACGCTTTCCGGTGCGCGGCCGGGGTGTTCGCGTCGCGGTAGACGCGCAACAGCTCGTCGGTCGGGACGTCCGGCATCTGCTGGCCCACGTCGAGGCGTACCCGGTCGAACAGCTTGCGGTAGTCGGAGACGTGGCCGGCACGCAGCCGGTCGTACCCTTTGGCCGCCGCCCGGTCGACCCGTTGCGTGACGGCGTTGTGCGGGTGCACACCGGAGCGGTAGGCCGGGTGGCGCGTGGCGTAGTCGGTGCCCGCGGCCAGGACCAGCAGCACGGAGTCGGCGCCGCGCACCGTCACCGAGCCGTCCGCGTTGTCCGTGCGGGTGCCGCCCTGGTTGATCACTCGGACCTGAGACTCGAACCGCAACCCGTTGTCGGTGAGGCGCCCGGTCAGGGTGATGCGACCGCCGCGCGAGGTGATCGTCGCCGCGCGGTTCGCCTGCGTGCGCACGGAGGTCGTGACACCGATCCGACCCGGCTTGTCCGCGGTCAGCCGCGCCACGATCACGTTGTCCGGTGCGGTCGCGAAGTACTCGCGCGAGTGGCGCACACCGCCGGACGTGTAGCTCACCCCGGCGATGGCCTCTGCGATGTCGAGGTGCCGCCGGTAGCCGCTCACCGCGCCGGGATCCGCCGTGAGCGTCAACACGAGGTCGCCGAAGGACTGGTAGGCGCCGTACCCGGATCGCCGCTGGCCGAGCTTGCCCGCCACCCATTCCGGATCGGCCTGGCCGTCGGTGTCGATTCGACGCTGGACCTCTTCGACAGCACCGGGCCGCGGGGCTTTCCAGTTGCCGAAGTCGTAGCCCGGCGAGCCAGGACCGCCGGTCCAGAGCGTCTTCTCGTTGAACTGCAGCAGCTCGCTCGCCACGCCGCCGAACACGCTCGCGCCGAGCGCGCCGTTGCCGATGGGCAGCGACTCGGACTCCCAGCCGGCCGCGGGTTCGGCGTACCAGAGGACGAGACCGGCCTGTCCTGCCTGGGGATCTGCTCCCGCCCGGCCGATCGTGGCGCCGGCCACCGCGGTCGCCGTGGTGCCGGCGACGAACAACCGGCGGGATACCTTCGGGGAGGTCGGCTCGCTCGCCACGGCTGGCTCCTCGCTGGCAGGGCAGGATGATCACCCCAGCCTGGTGGTGCGCGCGAGGCCGGATCAAGTGGGCTTGCCGCCCGGAAATTGCCAGTTATCGAATGCGTTCGTGCGATGGCCGGAACTGCCGCGTCGGCGTGACGTCGGCTGCCGTTGGCGAGACCGAGTATCAACCGACTGGCCCAGTGCGCCACAGGCGAACACCTACGCAGAGTTGTCTCCGCCGGTGCGCGTCTCACTCATGGTTGACTATGCAAACATCCTGGTGGGTGGGCTGATCACACTTCTGCTGACCGTTGAAAGAACCTCTTCAAAAACGAATGAAGATCACGTACTGTGCCCGATCGGAGCGAAGTACGAGGAACAGGTTCATGCGACTGAGGCATTCGGGCGATCTGAGGCGGGCACACCGCGTCGAGGTCATGCGGAGCTTCTACGGTGGCGAATCGCGGACGCGGCTGGAGCTGGCGAGCCGGCTCGGCCTGTCCGTCGCCACGATCGGCACCATCGTCGGTGAGCTGACGAAAGCCGGATTCCTCAAGGAAACGGCTGGACCACGCACCGGTGGCGGGCGCCCGGCCACGCAGCTCACGTTGCGCGGCGGTGGCTCGCTGGTGGTGGGGGTGGACGTCACCGGGACGCACGTGACGGCCGAGTTGTTCGACCAGGCGATGGCGCGACTGGCCCGGAAACGGTTGCCAGTGCTGGAGAGCGCGCCGCATGCCGTGGTGGAGCAGGTTCTCGCCGCCGTGGCCGCGGTTCGGCAGCAGGTGTACGAGGCGCCGGTCACCGCGATCGGGGTCAGCCTGCCGGAGCAGACGTTCCGGTCGCTGCTCGAACGACGGTGCGACGTGCCGGTGGTGCTGGATCATCCGTTGAAGGCGATCACGCTGGCCGAGCAGACGTTCGGTGCGGCGCGCGACCAGGACGACGTGATCGTGGTCGACCTGGGCACCGGTGCCGGACTCGGAGTGGTGTCCGGCGGCCGGTTGCTGCGTGGCGCGACCAACAGCGCGGGGGAGTGGGGACACGCCGTCCTCCACGCCGGTGGGGAGAAGTGCCGGTGCGGGGGCCAGGGGTGCGTGGAGGCCTACGTCGGAGCCGGTGCCCTGGTGCGCCTGCTCGCGGGCAGCCCGTTTCTCGTCCCCGGTGACCAGGAGGCAACGGTGGCGCGGCTCGCGGAAGCCGTGCGGCAAGGCGACTCCGCGGCGCTGGAGACGCTTTCCCGGTTCGCCCGTCCGCTCGGTCTGGCCCTCGCCAACGCCGTCACCCTGCTCGACCCGGGGTTGATCGTGTTCGGCGGGTGGGTCGGCGCCGCGCTCGGAGAGCCGCTCGTGTCAGCGGTCACCCCGGTGATCAAGGAGTACGCGCTCGCGACCCGTTTCGAAGCGGCGACCGCCGTGCTGGGCGGGCATCCGGACAGCCCGGTGTCCCTCGGCATGGCCGTGCTCGCCTTCGAAACCCACCTGCTCGACTGAACTTCCGAGGGGATCCACATCAATGGGGCAACACCGCCCGTTCAGAGCTATGTCCGCAGTCGTGGCGTGTCTGGTCGCGACCGCGTGTTCCACCGCCGCGCAGGCACCGACGCCTGAACCTGAGATCACCGTCGCGGTGTGGGGCGGCGACGAGGACGCCAAGACCTATCAGCAACGCGCCGACCTCGCCGGTGACCGTGTTCCCGGG
>JAVXWK010000070.1:0-22841 GCA_032230575.1 Pseudonocardiales bacterium
GGCGTCGCCGAGATCGGGGGCTGGCCCGCTCCCGCGGCCCACCAGCGGTGGGGACGGGACAACGCGCCGGGCTGGGTGCGGCGGTAGCGGTCGTAGACCTCTTCGAGGATCTCGCCGCACTCGGACCGCTTCAGCACCTCGATCGACCCGGTGTCCGGGTGCCTCGTCCGGAACGCGCCCTGGCTGCGCTGCACGGTCAGCCGTCGCGTGTAGGTCGCGGGCCCGTAGCCGAACCTGCCGTAGATGGAGCCCTCGGTCGCCAAAAGCACAGCCAGGAAATCACCGCGTTCGCGCAGCTCAGCGAGCTGGTGCCGCATCATCGCGGTGAGCACGCCCTGCCGTCGGTGCGTCGGCAGGACACCCGCGGCGGTGATCCCGGCAGCGGGAGCGAGGACGTCGCCCGGCAGCGTCAGCTCGAACGAGTACGCGGTGGCCGTGCCGATGGGCTTCTCGTCGTCGGTGAACGCCATCAGGCTGCGGTCGGTCTCGATCGCCGACCACCAGAGGCCGCCGCCGTTCTCGTCCGGTGTCTCCGGGAACCGCCCGAACGCGGTGTGCACGGTGTCGACGAAGGCGTCGAGGTCGCTGGTGGCGCGGATCTTCACACCCCACAGTTGACCGGTGCGCGTTGACGAGATCAACCGAATTGCTGAAGGGTCGACGAGTGACGAGTGCTGAGGACTTCGACCGCTGGTACGCCGACCGAGTCGAGTCGCCCGTGGCCGATGAGCTCGTACAGCGCATGCTCGCCCTTCCGCCTGACCTGCAGTCGACGAGCCTGTTGAGCGGCCCTGGCCTGGACGAGGTGGTGGCGATCCTCGACCCACGACCCGGACAGGTGCTGCTGGATCTGGCGTGCGGCCGTGGCGGCTACGGCCTGGAGATCGTCCGGCGCACCGGGTGCGGGTTGATCGGCGTGGACTTCTCCGCCGTCGCGATCGAGCAGGCCAGGCAGCGCGCCGTCGAACTCGCCGTCGAGGCCGACTTCCAGGTGGGGCAGCTGACCGACATCGGACTCGGCACGGCCTCGGTCGACGCGGTGATGGTCATCGACGCCTACCAGTTCGCCGAACCGAAACTCGACGCGCTGCGGGGGTGCCTGCGAGTGCTGCGCCCTGGCGGACGCGTGGTCATCACCACCTGGGAGGCCCTCGACCCCGAGGACGACCGGCTGCCCAAGCGGATGCGGCAGGTGGACCTCGCCGCGCAGCTGCCCGAGGCCGGGTTCACCGACGTCGAGGTCGTCGACAAGGAGCAGTGGCGGCTGAGGGAGAAGCGGTTCTGGAGCGAGTCGCTCACCGTCGACGCCGGCGCCGACCCCGCGATGCAGTCGATGCAGGAAGAAGCACGGCGCGTGCTGAAGGGGTTCGACCTGCGGCGCCGAGTGCTGGCCAGGGCCGCCGCACCTACTCGAGATTGAGGAGAGCGCCCTGCCAGCGTTGCCGCAGCCACCTGTCGTGACTCGCGAGCACGATCGCGCCTGGTCCGGTGCCGAGCGCGTCCTCCAGTTCGTCGCACAGCGTCGGCGACAGGTGGTTGGTGGGTTCGTCGAGCAGCAACAGGTGCGGCGGATCGGCCACGAGCAACGCGAGGGCGAGCCGGCGTCGCTGGCCCACCGACAACGCGCCGACGGGTTTGCCCAGGTCTCGCTTGTGCAGCAGTCCCAACGACTCCAGCGGCACCTGCTCCACGCGTTCGGCGCCCAGAGCCCGGCCGTACGTGCCGCGAGGGGTGAGGCGCGGGTTGGCGAACTCGGTGTCCTGGGTCAGCAGGCCGACGCGCAGATCGGGATGCCTGCGGATGCCCTGGGCTTGCAGCTCACCTGCCATGACCAGCAGCAAGGTCGACTTGCCCGCGCCGTTCGGTCCGGTCACGAGCAGCCTGGCGCCGTCGTGGACGTCCAGGTTGTCGAGACTCAGCCTTCCGGGTACGTGGACGTGCCTCAGTGACAACAGGAGTTCGTTGGCCGGCAACGAGGTGAGCGCGTCCGGTTCGAAGCTGAGCGGGCGAGGGGGAGCGGGCACGCGGCGGCGTTCGAGATCTTCGAGGCGGCGGGTGGTGTTGCGAACGCGGCGGGAGATCTGGCTCTGCACGCGGTTCGCGCGCACGCCGTAACCCATCTTCTCGCTGTCGCGCTTCATCCGGTTCGGCGCGACCCGGTGCGCGGTGATGCCGAGTGCCTGTTGGAGCCCCTCCAACTCCTCTTGTTCCTCGAGGTACTGGCGTTCCCAGCGGGCCCGGTCCGCGCGCTTCTGCCGCACGTACTCGCTGTAGGTGCCGCCGAACCGCACCGGGCCGTCCACGGCGGGGTCGAGGTCGATCAGGTCGGTGCAGACCTCGTCCAGGAACGCCCTGTCGTGGCTGGCCAGCACGACGCTTCCGGGCAAGCCTTTGAGCTGATCCGCGAGGAACTCGGCTGCCTCGTCGTCGAGGTGGTTCGTCGGCTCGTCGAGCAGCAACGCACTCGGCCTGCGGACCACGAGCGCCGCGACCGCGAGCCGTCGGCGCTCGCCGCCAGAGAGCGAGCCGAGCGTGCGCCGGAATTCCACGTCACCGAGCCCGAGTCCATTGAGGACGATTCCAGCTCGGCGGTCCGCGTCCCAGGCCTCGTGCCGTTGCGCCAGCTCGAGCCGTTCCGCGTAGGCCGCCTCGACGTCCTCGGTCGCGAGCAGAGCCGCGAGCCGCTCCAGTTCGGAGAGGTCCTCCCGTGACTCGGCCAGCGCGTCGTCGATGACCTGAGCAACGGTGGCGGACTCGGCGAACAGCATCTCCTGGTGCAGGAAACCCAGGTCCGGCGGGCGTTCCACGGTGCCGCCATCGGGTTGGTCGATGCCCGCGAGCAGCCGCAGCAAGGTCGACTTGCCCGCGCCGTTCTCGCCGATCAACCCGATGCGCCGGCCGGGTGCCGCCGTGAGCGACACCCCGTCGAGCACCCGCCTGGTGCCGAAGACCCGCACCAGCTCGTTCGCGACCAGTGCTGGCTCAGGCATTCCTGCCCTCCAGCAGCTTGCCGTTCTCCAGCCGGAGCCAGCGGTCGATCCTCACCTCGCTCAGGAACCGCTCGTCGTGGCTGACGACGACGAACGCGCCCTGGTACGCGTTCAGGGCGCTCTCGAGCTGCCCGACGCTGACGAGGTCGAGGTTGTTCGTCGGTTCGTCGAGCAACAGCAGCTGCGGCGCCGGCTCGGCGAACAGGATGCACGCCAGCGTGGCGCGCAGCCGTTCGCCGCCGGACAGCACACCTACCGGCAGATGCGCCCGAGCACCCCGGAAGAGGAAGCGCGCCAACAGGTTCATCCGCTCGGCCGGTGGCATGGCCGGGGCTGACGCGGCCAGGTTCTCCGCCACCGTGCGGCTGTCGTCGAGCAGGTCCAGCCGCTGCGACAGGTACGCGACCCGTCCGTCCGCCCGTTTCACCTCACCGGCGTCAGGCGTCAGCGAATCGTGGATCACCCGCAGCAGTGTCGACTTGCCCGCGCCGTTCGGGGCGGCCAGCGCGATGCGTTCCGGACCGCGGATGGCCAGGTCCACGCCGTCGAACAGCTCGCGCACCCGGATGCCCGTGCCCAGGAACAACGTCCGCCCGGCGGGGACGGCGGTCTGCGGCAGCTCCAGGCTGATCTTCTGGTCGTCCTTCAACGCCCGCTCGGCCTGGTCGAGCCGGGTCTTGGCGGCACTGAGCCGGTTCGCGTGCGTGCCGTCGGCCTTCGCGGCGGACACCTCGGCGTTGCGCTTCATGTTGCCCGCGAAGATCCTCGGCAGACCGGCGCTGGAGAGGTTCTTCTGGGCGTTGCTGGCCCGCCGCGCCGCCCGTTCGCGTGCCTGCTGCATCTCCCGCTTCTCGCGCTTGACCTCCTGCTCGGCGCTGCGGATGTTCTTCTCCGCCACCTCGCGCTCGGCCGCGACCGATTCCTCGTACTCGCTGAAGTTGCCGCCGTAGAACCGGATCTCGCCGCCGTCCAGCTCGGCGATCCGGTCCATCCGGTCGAGCAGCGCCCGGTCGTGGCTCACCACGAGCAGGCACCCGCGCCAGTCGTCCAGCACGTCGTACAGCCGGTGCCGGGCCTCCAGGTCGAGGTTGTTCGTGGGCTCGTCGAGCAACAGCACGTCCGGCTGCTTGAGCAACTGCGCCGCGAGGCCGAGCGAGATGATCTGCCCGCCGCTCACCGTGTCGAGCTTCCGGTCGAGCCGCAGGTCGCCGAGGCCGAGCCGGTCGAGCTGGGCGCGGGTGCGTTCCTCGAGGTCCCAGTCGGTGCCGATGACGGTGAAATGCTCCTCGTCGACGTCACCGGACTCGACGGCCGCGATCGCGCGCAGGACATCGGCGACGCCCAGCACTTCGGCGACGGTCAGGCTCGCGGTCAGCGGCAGGTCCTGGGGCAGGTAGCCGAGCACGCCCTCGACGGACACGCCGCCGTCCGCGGGCTTGAGCGCGCCTGCCACGAGCTTGAGCAGCGTCGACTTGCCGGCGCCGTTGGGGGCGACCAGGCCCGTGCGGCCGTCCGGGATCGTCGCGGACAGGCCGTCGAACACCAGGGTGTCGTCCGGCCAGGCGAAAGACAGGTTGGAGAGAACGATCGACACGGTGAAACCTCGGGATGTGCTGCGCGGAGATGCCGCGCGGGTGGAAAGGGGGACGACGAAACGGCCATCGCGATCGATGGCCTCTCACATCCAGGGCTCACCCTGAGATGTCGTCTTCACCCGCCAGCAGCACGTCGTTCTCCTCTTCGAGGCGTTGATCTCCACGGTAGCAGCCGTAGGCAATTCAGTGGCGGTGATCGGGCCGCGCAGGGTTGACTCAGTGCCGTGACCAGCGACTTCACCGACCGGGTGAGCACGGTGTGGCGGCGTAGCGGTGAGCTGCCGCTCGAGTTGCCGCAGCCGTCGGTCGACCTGCTGGCGTTCGCGGACGGCACGCTGTGGCTGAGCGGTCCGGAGACCGTGGCCAGGACGGGAACGCTCACCCAGCCGCTGACGGGCGTGCGGTTGCGGCCTGGGACCTGTGTGGACGTGCTGGGGATCGCCGCCGACGAGGTGCCGCTCTCGGGCATGCGTCTTCCCGGCTCGGGTCTCGATGACGCGTTGCGCGCGTTGAGCGGCCCTGCTCGTGCGGGCGATTCCGTGGTGCGCCAGGTGCTTCGGGCGATTCACGCCGATCCCGGAGCGCCGATGTCCGATCACGTCGTCGGGTTGTCACCGCGGCAGTTGCGGCGGCGGTTTCAGGTGGCGGTCGGGTTGAGTCCCAAGGCCTACGCGCGGGTGGTGCGGTTGCATCGGGCGATGGACCTGGCACGAGCTGGATCGCCGGACTGGGCATCGGTGGCCGTGCGGGCAGGGTTCTACGACCAGCCGCACATGCTGGCGGAGTTCCGGCGGGCGGTCGGGATGTCGTGTGTCCGTTTCTTCCAAGCCACGACCGCGGCGGAGTAGCACGCTGGGGGCGTGTTGCTCGAAGAGATCTTTCGCGCCCCCGAGGTGGGGCCGGTGCGGTTCGCGTCGTTCGGCGCGTGGCTGGTCACGCGGTACTCCGATGTGGACAGAGTGCTGACCGACCACTCGACGTTCTCGTCGGACGAGCTGCGCCACAGCACCCAGCCGATCCCGCACCGCGACAACCCGTTGCTGCGCAGCCTTCTGGCCACCGACCCGCCGGAACACCACGCGATGAGGCGGAGAGTCGGCCGGCTCTTCACCCCGCGGGCGGTGGCCGCACTCGAACCGGAGATCAAGGCCCGTGCGGAAGCGTTGATCACAGGATCGAACCTCGATCTGGTCCGCGAGGTGGCGTATCCGTTGACCCTGCACACGATCGCAGGTCTGCTGGGCGTGCCTGTGTCGCCGGACTTCGTGCGCTGGACCGAGGTGATCACGTCGTTCTTCGGCACGTTCGCCGCCGACGACACCGAGTTCCGGCTGGCGGTGAAGGAGATGCGTGCCTTCTTCCAGGCGGAGGGCATGATCGAGGACGAGCTGGTCGACCTCTGCACGTTGCTGTTGATCAACGGCCACGAGACCACCAAGACCCTGCTGGTGAACGCGATGCTGTGCCTCGTCTCCCGGCCGAAGCCCGCCGACCTCCCGTTGGCCGTCGAGGAGGTGCTCCGGTACCTGCCACCGACGGGCGGGACCGACCGGTTCGTCACCATGCCCACGACACTCGGTGGCGTCGAACTCCAGCCAGGGCAACGAGTCGTGGCGATGATCTCCGCCGCCAACCGCGACCCCGAGGTGTTCGCCGACCCTGATGTGTTCGACGTCGGCCGGACCGTCAACCCGCACCTGTCGTTCGGGCACGGCATCCACTTCTGCCCAGGTGCGCACCTGGCGCGGATGGAGGTCAGGATCGCGCTCGCCGCCCTGCTGGAGAAGGAATGGCGGATCGCGGACCTGAAGACTCGGAGGACGCCGGTGGGGATCGACGTGCTGGAACTGTCGCTCGTCTCCTGAGGTGGCGACAGCCGCCGGATCCACTGGCAGGATCACGGCTCGGGGAACACCATGCAGGAGCTTGTCGCGTGGGCGAGCAGTCGTCCGGACGAGTCGCGCAGCTCGGCCCGGGCCAATGCGGTGCGGCGGCCGCGGTTCACGACATCGCCGATCGCGCGGACCGTGCCGAGATCCAGGGTGACCGGCCGCAGGTAGTGCATCGACAGGTCGAGCGTCGTGTAGTTGCTCGCGGTCGGCACAGTGGTCTGCACGGCGTACCCGGCCGCGCTCTCCAGCAGCGTCGCGGAGACGCCGCCGTGCACCATGCCGATCGGGTTGTAGAGGTGCTCGCCGAGGTCGCACACCAGCTCGGCGTGGCCCTCGGAGATCGCGTCGAGCCGGAAGCTCAGCGTCGCGGCGATCGGCATCACGCCAGCCTCACCGGCCTCCAGCAGGTGGCGGCTGAACTCCAGCCCGCTCATCTCCTGGCTGAGGCCGGCCATCGTGACGGGGTCTACCCAGTTGTACGTGCGAGTGCCTTCCATGCCGCCGATGCTGACAGACCACAAAGGCCTGTTCAACGCCATCACCCGCGTTCGAGGGTAGTTGCTATCGACGTTACGTATCAATGTTCCAGAACCTGCTACCGTGGTGCGGGTGCCGAGGCAGAAGCAACGGACCGACGCCCTGCGTGAGCGCGGGCTGGCCGGCGCCATGGAGGTGCTCGCCGAGGAAGGCGTGGCCGGACTGACCACGCGCACGGTGGCTCGTCGCGCGAACGCGTCGGTTCCGGCGATCTACGAGGTCTTCGGTGACAAGGCGGGCCTGGTCCGCGAGGTGTTCTTCGAGGGCTTCCGGTTGCTGGGCGACGAGCTGGCGGACCTGCCGGACCTGCGTGCTCTCGCTGCGGCCTTCCGCAGGTTCATCGTCGGCAACCCGGTGCTGGCCGAGATCATGTTCGCGCGGCCGTTCGCGGACTTCGACCCCACCGCGGACGAGACCAGGGCCGGGGTCAAGGTGCGCAAGATCTTCGTCCACCACGTTCGGGCGGCGATCGAGGCGGGGCAGCTCGACGGCGACCCGGCCGACCTCGCCCTGATCTTCTTCACGTTCGTCCAGGGGATGGCGGCGGCGGAGTGCGCCCGGCGGCTCGGCGGGTCGAAGAAGTCGGTCGACCGGCGCTGGCAGCTCGGTCTCACCGCACTGATCTCGGGCTTTCAGGCCACCCCGACCTCGGCGCACGCCGCCGCGAGACGATGAACGCCCTCGATGATCTCGTCGATGCTCGTGGTGTCGGCATAACCAAGTCGCAGATGCGGCGCCGGCGCCTCCGCTGCGAAGTACGCACGTCCCGCGGACACCGCGACGCCGGCGCGCAGAGCGGCGTTCGCGAGCGCCGCCTCGTCGGTGCCGGCCGGCAGGCGGATCCAGAGGTAGTGGCCGCCGGTCGGGATGCTCCCGGGCACCAAGCCGGGCAGTTCGCGGTGCAGCGCGGCGACCATCGCGTCACGGCGATCACGCAGCCCCGCGGTGATGGTCCGCAGATGCCGAGGCCACGACGGCGCGCTGACGAGGTCCAGTGCGGCTTCCTGGAACGGTCGCGGCACGAAGAAGTCGTCGACGATCTGGATGGCGCGCAACCGTTCCAGCACCGGCCCGCGGGCGACCAGAGCGGCGATCCGCAGGTTCGGCGACGTCACCTTCGTCAACGATCCGATGTGGACCACGGCGCCATGCGGATCGTCGGCGACGAGTGGCCGGGGAACGGGTCCGCCGTGACCCAGGTGGCGCGCCCAGTCGTCCTCGATCAGGAACGCCCCTGCCGCGTGTACGATCTCGATGACCTCGCGCCGCCGGTCCTCGGCGAGCACGGCACCTGTCGGGTTCTGGAACAACGGCTGGCAGTAGAAGACCTTGGCCCCGGTAGCCGCCAGGACCTCGGCCAGCAGATCGAGCCGCACCCCGTCGGCGTCCGCGGGCACCGGAACCGGCCGCAACCTGGCAGCACGCGCGGCCGCCAGAGCACCGGGATAGGTGGGCGACTCGACGAGTACCGGCGAGCCAGGCGGCGCGAGTGCCCGCAGAGCGTTGGTCATCGCCGCCTGACCACCACCGCTGATCAGCACCTCAGCCGGCGTGAGGCCGCCGCCGAGCTCGCGGGCGAACCACGTGCGCAACGCAGTCAGCCCAGCCAGCGGCGGCCGCGTCCACGCGTCTGGCCGACGCGCGGCGGCGGCCAGAGCGGTGGCCAGGGCACGCTCCGGTTGGAGGGACCGGTGCAGGTAACCGCCGTTGAAGGCGACGGTGTCCGGCGGCGGCACGGCGAGGCTCGCGGTCAGCGCGGACGCGTCGATCACCCGCTCGCTGCCGGCTGCGAGCGCGATCTCCTGCCACGACGTGTCGACGATCTTCCGCACGGCAGGCCCGGCGCGGTATGTCCCGGCGCCCGGCCGCGTCACCACGAGCCCTTCCGCGGTGAGCAACGCGAGCGCCCGGGACACGGTCACCGGGCTGACGCCGAAGCGTTCTACGAGAGCACGACTGGACGGCAGCTTCTGCCCGTCGGAGTAGTGATGCAGCTCATTTCGCAGGGCCTCTGCGACTTTTTGCGAACTGCTATCGTCAAACATGAAGCCACACGATAGCGCTACTGGCCGCTCCGGAGTAGCGGTCCTGCCCTCGGTGCTCGACGCGATCGGCTCCACTCCGGTCGTCCGGCTGGACCGGCTCACCGGCGGGCTTGAGGGCACCCTGCTCGCCAAGCTGGAGTACCTCAACCCCGGCGGGTCCAAAAAGGACAGGGTCGCCCGGCAGATCGTCCTCGAGGCGGAACAGGCGGGCAGGCTCCAGCCCGGACAGCCCGTCGTCGAGATGACGAGCGGCAACACCGGTGCGGGCCTCGCGATGGCGTGCGCGGTCACCGGGCACCCGTTCATCGCCGTGCTGTCCAAGGGAAGTTCGGCCGAACGCGCCCGCATGATCACCGCGCTGGGCGGCGAGGTCGTCCTCGTCGACCAGGCACCGGGTGCGGTGCCGGGCAGCGTGTCCGGTGCCGACATGGCCCTCGTCTCCGAACGCACGACGCAGATCGTCGAGTCCACCGGCGCGCTCCGCTCTGACCAGTTCGAGAACAGCGGCAACGCTGACGCCCACTACCTCGGCACCGGACAGGAGCTCTGGGCTCAGACCGGCGGCTTCGACGCCTTTGTGGACTTCGTCGGCACCGGCGGCTGTCTGGCCGGAGTCACGCGTGCGCTCAAGGAACGCGATCCGCGCATCCGTTGCTATGCAGTGGAACCGGACTCGTTGAACCACCCGATCCAAGGCGGCGGCTTCGGGCGCGACCTCACGCACCTGCGCGGCGTCGAACTCGACGGGACTCTGACGGTCAGCGGCGACGAAGCCCGTGCCATGTCCCGGTCGCTCGCCAGGAAGGAAGGCATCTTCGCCGGGTTCTCGGCCGGTGCGAACGTCGCCGCGGCTCTTCGGCTGCTCCACACGAACCCCGGCATCACGATCGCGCTCGTCATCCCCGACACCGGCTTGAAATATCTCTCGACCGACCTGTGGGAGCAGGCGTGAGCGTCAGGAACGTACAAGACCCAGTGCGAGGACATGCCGAAGATCGGTGGCTGCCGAACCACGAGGGAGCAGCCATGTCCGACCAGCGCGCCACGCCGTACCTGTATCTGATCACCACGATGACGTTCTTCGGTGCGGCGTTCACCAGCTCCAAGGTCATCGTCGGCGAGATGCCGCACAGCGTCGCCGCGGCGGTGCGGTTCGGCGGTGGCGCCCTGGTCCTGGTCCTGCTGCTCGTCCTGCTCCCCGGCACCCGGTCGATCAACTCGCGCGACCTGCGACGAGCCGGCGGTGCCGGACTGATCGGCGTGCTCGGCTACAACATCCTGTTCTTCTGGGCGATCTCGCTCGCTCCGGCCACCGACGGCAGCGTGATCGTGCCGGTGACGGCTCCCGTGCTGACCACGCTGTTCTTCATCCTGACCGGCAAGGAACCCGCCACCGCGCGGCGCATCGGCGGTCTCGCGCTCGCCGTCGCCGGATCCGCGGTGTTCTTCGCAGGCATCGGGGTGAGCGGGTTCACCTCGGACCGGCTGCTGGGTGACCTGCTGTACTTCGGTTGCGCGGCGTTGTGGGCTGTCTACAGCGTGTTGTCGAAGAAGATCCTCGGCGGCGTCGAACCGTTGCGCGCCACCACGTACGCCACGGGAGCGGGTGCGCTGGGCCTGGTGCTGCTCGCCATTCCGTCGCTGCCGGAAACCCGCTGGACCGAGGTGTCCACTACGGGTTGGGTGAACGTCGTGTTCCTCGCGATCGGACCGACGGCGCTGGCGTACTTCTGCTACGCGCGCGGGTTGCGGTCCGTGAGTGCCGTGACGGCCACGGTCATGATGTTCGCGGCGCCGGTGTTCGGGACCGCGTTCTCGGTCGCGTTCCTCGGCGAGCCGTTCACCGCCGTTCAGCTCGCCGGTGCCGTCATCACGATCGTCGGTGCCTTGCTCGCGGTCACGCGGAAGGAGAAGGTGGAAGGTGTCCGTTCTGGAGTTGCTGCGTGAACGCAGGAGACAGGGGAGCACGCCAGGTCAGCGCGCCGATGGTGCACGCCTGGTGCTGCTGATCGAGGGCGGGAGCTCACGCGGCGCGTACTCGAGCGGCATGACCGTGGCGATCGAACGGCTCGGGCTGCTGCCGATGTTCGACGCCGTCTACGGCAGCTCGGCCGGGTCTCTCAACGGTGCGTGGCTGCTGTGCGGGCGTGCCGAGAAGACGAAGCACGCGTGGTGGGATCCGCGAGTCATGCGGACGACCATCAACCCGTTGCGCGCGTTCAGGCGCCAGCCGGTGGTGGACACGCGGCACCTCGTGCACACGATCTACACGCAGGTGATGCCGATGGGGTTCCAGGAGATCCTCGACAACCCCGTCTCGTTCCACCCGATCGCCACGGACGCGCTCACCGGTGAGGCCACCGACCTGCACTCGAAGATCCACGACGTGCCGAGCCTGCAGGACGCACTGCGCGCGTCGGCCGCGATGCCGCTGCTCGCCGGTCCACCGGTTGTCATAGACGGCCATCCCTACGTGGACGCCGGACTGAGCGAGATGGTCTGCGTGCGGTCGGCGCTCGCCCAGCGTGCCACGCACATCGTCGCCCTGCGCACCACTCGCGAGGACGACCTTCCGCTGGGGCCTTCCCGCGGCGAACGGATGGTGCTTTCGCGCTGGTTCGCCCGCCATGCACCGGGCGTCGTGCACACCTGGTTGAACCGCAAGGAACTCCGGATCGAGGAGGAGGAGCTGCTGGCGACGCATCCCGAGTGCCTGCAGATCCGGCCACCGCTCGGCAGCCTGCAGGTCGGTCGCACCGAACGACGTCCCGAGGTCCTGCGTGCCGTGGTCGACACGGGCATCCAGGTGGCGACGAACGCACTGGCGACGACCGTGCTGGAGTCACGATGAGCGACCTCAAGACCCTTTTCGCCACGGTGGGCAGTGAGCTGACCGGGGTGGAGTTCCTGCGAGCCATGGCACGCGGCGACATCCCGTCCGCGCCGTTGATGGACCTGATCGGCATGCGTGTGACGGTCGCCGATGTCGGTGTGACCGTGTTCGAGCTGACTCCCGGCGAGCACCACTACAACCCGATGTGGTCGGTGCACGGCGGTGTCTACGCGACGATGCTCGACTCGGCGGCGGCCTGTGCCGTGCAGACCACGCTACCTGTCGGCGGGCGGTTCAGCACGCTCGACCTGTCCGTGCGGTTCCTCAAGCCGGTTCGTGCCGACACCGGGACCGTCACGGCGACCGGCCGGGTCGTCCACTCGGGACGGTCGATCGCGCTGGCGGAGGCACGGCTGGAGGACGCCGCGGGAACGTTGCTTGCGACCGCTACTGCGAACTGTTTCGTCGTGCTACCTTAACGCAACAACCTGTTGCGATATGGAGGCCGGCGGTGGCGGGTCGTCCGCGGGATCCCGATCTCGAACAGCGCTTGCTCACGACAGCGTGGTCGCTGCTGACCGCGAACGGCTACGACGCACTGACGTTGACCCAGGTCGCGGCACAGGCGGAGGCCCACAGGACGGACGTCTACCGGCGGTGGCCGAGCAAGGTGCGGCTGGTGGCGGACGTGCTGGACGAGTTCCTGCCGGCCGTGCCGGACGCCGACACCGGGACGCTGCTCGGCGACCTCAGTGCGTTCGTGGAGGACCTGGCCGGTGCCTGGGACCAGCCGTGGAACGACGGGTTGATCGGTTTTCTCTCCGACCTGCGCCGCGATGACGAGGCCGAGCGGACGTTCCGCGCACTGGTGGTGCGGCGCTCGCAGCCGTTGGTCGACGCGATCGCGAGGGCTGTGCGGCGAGACGAGATCGGTGAGGTGCAGGAGCCGGCGCTCGTCGGCAACCTGCTGGAAGGGCCGCTGATGCACCGCAGGGTGTTCGGCGGGCAGCCGATGACGCCGGACGAGCTGGATGTGGTGACGCGGTCGGTGTACCGGCTGCTCACGGGAACGACGGTGACGTCGTGAGCGACCTCCACCCGCTGACCGCCGCGCAGCAGCTGCGGGCGTTGCGCGCCAAGGAGGTCGGATTGCCTTTGGGCATCAAGGATCTGGCCGCCACCGCGGGCTCTGTGTCGCTTCCGTTGCATGTGGACGATGACGGGCTGCCCCACCCGCCCTGCTGGTACCGGTGAGAGGCGCGCGATGCTGACCGAGAAGATCGTCGCTCTGCCGGACGAGCGGAACCTGCGGGCGGTCGTGGCGGGAGAACGAGGCCCGTTGGTCGTGTTCGAGGCGGGGATGAGCGCTCCCGGCTCGTCGTGGATCCACACGCAGCGCGAGGTGAGCGCGCGTTACCGCACCTTGTCCTACGACCGTGCGGGGTACGGCGGCAGCGACGTCGACCCGCACGACCGCACGCTCGGCCGGATCGTGGACGACCTCACGGCGTTGCTGGACGCGTTGGGGGAGAAGGAACCGGTGGTGCTCGTCGGGCACAGCTGGGGCGGGCCGATCATCCGGCTCTTCGCCTCACGCGCGCCGGAACGCGTGGCGGGCATGGTGTTCGTCGACGCGACGCTCGCCGAGGTGATGTCGTCCAAGAACGCGAAGATCGCGGCCCGGTTCTTCGCGCTGCTGGGGTTGCTGGCGGGGTTCGGCGGCAAGGGGCTGATCAAGAAGATGACCTTCCGCAACGGCATCTCGCCCGAGATCACCGAGACCGACGTGGAGATCATGACCCGCGACTACGCCAGTGCGCGGGCGATGAAGGCCGGGAGCCGGGAGGCCGCGCAGATCGTGGCGGCACTGCCTCTGCTGCGCCGGTTGCAGGCCGCCGGAACGCCGGACGTGCCGACGGTGTGCTTGCAGGCAGGGCTGGTCGAGCGCGGCATGACCGAGTGGCGGCCGAAGTTCAACCAGTGGGCGGCCGACCTGATGGCCGCTGTGCCGCGCGGGAAGATGATCGTGGTCGAGGAGGCGGGCCACCTGATTCCACAGGAGAGTCCGGCGGTGGTGCGCGAAACCATCTTCGGTGTCGTCGAGCAGCTAGTTTGACCGGATGGACTTCGACGAGTACCGGAAGCACGACGCCACCGGGCTGGCGCAGCTCGTTGCGGCGAAGGAGGTGTCCGCGGCCGAGTTGCTGGCCGTGGCACGGGAGCGCGCGGCGGAGGTCAACCCGCGGATCAACGCGATCGTCCGGGACATTCCGGTCGAACCGTCGGGCGACGAGACCGGGCCGTTCGCCGGAGTGCCGTTCCTGATCAAGGACCTCGGTCAGGACTACGCGGGCCTGCCCACCTCGAACGGCTCGCGCTCGCTCACCCGGCTTCCGGTGGCCGCGCACTCGACGGTCGTCCAGCGGTGGCTCGACGCGGGCCTGGTGATCTTCGGCAAGACGAACCTGCCGGAGTTCGGCGCGAAGGCCATCAGCGAGTCGGTCGTGTGGGGGCCCGCGCGCAACCCGTGGGACCTGACGCGCACTCCTGGTGGTTCGTCTGGCGGGTCGGCGGCGGCTGTCGCGGCCGGCATCGTGCCGTGCGCCGGAGCGAACGACGGTGGTGGCTCGACGCGGATTCCGGCGGCGTGCTGCGGGCTCGTCGGGTTGAAGCCGGGGCGCGGGCTCACGCCGTTCGGCCCGGAGACCGCCGAGATGATGCACGGCGCGGCGGTGCAGGGTGTCGTGTCGCGGACCGTGCGGGACACGGCCGCGATGCTCGACGTGATCTGCGGTGGTGAGTTCGCGGGGCCTTACACGCCGGGCTTGCCATCCGAGTCGTTCGCGTCGAACGTCGGTGTCGAGCCGGGGAAGCTGCGGATCGGCGTGCGGGTGCCGTCGGCGATCACGCCCAAACCGCACGACGAGGCGTACGCGGCCGTTGCCAGTGCGGTGAAGGTGCTGACCGACCTCGGGCACCACGTCGAGGAGCTGCCAGAGGCGCCGTTCGACGACGCTGCCCTGGCCCGCGACTTCCTGCTGACCTGGTTCGTGAACCTGGCGTGGAAGGTGTCCGACGCCAAGCGGGCGTCCGGGGCTCCGGACGTCGCGTTCGAGCGCGACACGCTGCTGATGGCCGCGCTGGGACGGGCCACGAGTCCGGTCGACTACGTGGACGCCGTCCAGAGGCGGCACGAACACACCCGGCGGCTCAGCACGTTCTTCGAGTCCTACGACCTGCTGCTGACGCCTTCGCTCGCGACCCCGCCGCCCGAGGTCGGCGCGTTCGACCTGCCGATGTCGTTGCAGCGGGCGACCGACGTGCTGCTGAAGACGCGCACGGCTCGGCTGTTGCGGTACACGTCGATCCTCGACGACATGATCTCCGACAACCTCGGCTGGGTGCCGTACACGCAGCTCGCGAACATCACCGGCCGGCCCGCGATCTCGTTGCCGCTGCACTGGACCGCGGACGGGCTGCCGCTGGGCGTGCAGTTCGTGGCACCTCTGGCCGGTGAGTCGCTGCTCCTGAGGCTCGCCTCGCAGCTCGAAGAAGCCTTGCCGTGGGCGGATCGGGTGGCTCTCATTCGCTGAGGAAGCGCAGCAGCTCCGCGGTGACGAACCGCGGGTTCTCCTCCCCAGCAGGCTTGGTCGCGTGATCTGTGGCGTGGTTCGGGGCTTGGGCGAGCTGGGCGATCCCCAGCTCGGCCAGGTCCTGCGGCCCCAACCGCAACTGGTCCGCGGTGGCCCGCACCTGCGACGGATCGCGTTTCAGGATCGCCGCCGCCAGTTCGGGGGAGATCACCGCGAGGTAGCTGTCCGGTGTCGCCCACAACCGGTCGGGCGCCGCGAACGCCAGCGCGCCACCGGATCCGCCCTCGCCGATCAGCAACGTCGTGATTGGCACGCGGGCGGAGGCGACCGCGGTGAACATGTCCGCGATGGCCGCGCCGACACCTGCCTTCTCGGCTGCGGCGTCGTTGGCGGCACCGGGCGTGTCGACCAGTGTGAGGACCGGGATGCCGAGCCGGTCGGCCAGTTTGACGAGTCGTGCTGCCGTGCGGAACCCGGCTGGCCTGGTGGCCGTGCCGCACTGGGCCGCGTAGGCGATCGTCGCGCCGTCGCGGTGTCCGAACCCGCACAGCACGCCGGAATCGACGCCGCCGCAACGGTCTCCGCTGATCGGCTCGTGCCAGTCGAAGTAGGCCGCGAGGTAGGCCGCTGCCTGCAAACGGCCCGGTGCGCGGGCACGTCGCACCGCTTCCCAACCTGTCGCTGGGAGTGTGGATGCTCCCAACGCTTGCGGCACCTCGGCTTCGGTGGCGGGTGTGGTGACGAGCTTCAGCCAGCGTTCCAGTCTGAGGCGCAGCTCGTCCGGTGGCACCAGCTGGTCGACCAGGCCGGCGGCGAACTGTTGCGTCACCGAGTAACCCGGTGGGCGCACGCGGGATCCGGCGAACCCGACCTGGGCGCCGCGCAGCCCGAGCACGACGTCGGCGCCCGCGCCGAGGGTGGCCCAGCCGCCGCCGGTCGTGGGGTCGCGCAGGACGGCGATGTGCGGGAGCCCGGACTCGCGGGTCAGGGCGATCTGGCGGGCGACTCGTTGCAGTTGCAGGAGGGCTGGGGTGCCCTCCTGCATGCGGCTGCCTCCGGTCATGACGAGCGAGACGACCGGGATGTGCAGTGAGCGCGCTTGGTCGAACGCCTGCTCGATCAGTGTGCCGGTGCGGGTTCCGAGTGAGCCGCCGAAGAAGCCGAACTCGAACGCCACGACGACGGTGGTGACGCCACCGATCTCGGCGACCCCGCACACGACGGACTCGCGTTCGCCGGTTCGCTCGGTCGCCCGTGCTCGCTGATCGCCGTAACCGGGCCAGCCGAGTGGATCAGCGCTCGGCGACGTGGCGGGCAGCTCGGTGAACTCCGACGCGAGGCGGGCGATCAGCGAGCGCGCGGACTCATGCCCGGAGCGCACGCTTCACGACCTTGCCCATGTCGTTGCGTGGCAACGACTCGACGAACCGCACCAGCCGCGGCCGTTTGTGCGGCGTGAGCAGACGGGCCACGTGGTCGACGAGACCCGAGGCGTCGGGTGTGGCGCCGGCGGGGACGACCCAGGCGATGATCCGCTCGCCCAGGTCGTCGTCGGGTTCGCCGGTGACCGCCACGTCGGCGACCGAGGGGTGTTCCAGCAGGGCGTTCTCGATCTCACCCGCGCCGATCTTGTAGCCACCGCTCTTGATGATGTCCGTGGCCTTGCGCCCCACGATCCGGTAGTAGCCGTCGGGGTCGCGCGTACCGACGTCGCCGGTGCGGAACCAGCCGTCCGCGAACGCCTCTGCCGTGGCGTCCTGGCGGTTCAGGTACTCGGTGAACAGGTTCGGCCCGCGCACCTGGATCTCGCCGATCGCACCGGATTCGGTGAGTTCTCCGTTGTTGTCGTCGACGAGCCGCACCTCGACGCCAGGCAGCGGCACGCCCACGGTGCCGGGGCGGCGGTCTGCTGAGGCACGCACGCTGGTGTTCATCAGCGTCTCGGTCATGCCGTAGCGCTCGACGACGCGTTGGCCGGTCGCCGCCGCGATCCGTTCGTGGTCGCGCACGGGCAGCGCCGCCGAGCCCGACACCAGCAGCCGTGCGCCACGCAGTGCTGAGTTGAGGTCAGGCGCGGAGGCGACCTCCTCGGCGATGCGGTGATACATCGTCGGCACGCCGAACATCATCGTGCCGTCACCGGTCAGCGCCTCGGTGAGTGCCTCGGTCGAGAACTTGCCGAGGTGGTGCAGGGTGCCGCCGCGTCGCAACGGGCCCAGCACGCCCAGGATCAGGCCGTGGACGTGGAACAACGGCAACGCGTGCACGAGAACGTCCGCATCGGTCCACTCCCACGCCTCGGCGACCGCGTCCAATGTGGACACGATCGCCCGGCGCGGCAGCACGACGCCCTTGGGTGAACCGGTCGTGCCCGAGGTGTAGACGATCAACGCGGGCGCTTCGGGACCGGGTTCCGGAAGCGGTTCGACTGAGCCGGTGTCGAGCGTGACATCGCGGCGTGGCACGGACTGCAGGCCCTCGGGCAGCTGAATGCCGGGTGCCGCCAGGACGTTGGCCGGGGCGCAGTCCGCGACGATGTGGGCGAGCTCGCGTTCGCCGACCTTCGGGTTGAGCGGCACGGCAGGCACCCCGGCGAGCAGCGCGGCGACCACGGCCACGCAGGTCTCGATCGTCGGCGTGGCCCAGATCGCCACCCGCGGGAGCCCGACCAGCTGGTGTGCCAAGGATCCCGCGCACGAGGCCAGCTCGGTGTGGGTCAGGGTGCGGTCGCCGAAGCGGAGGGCGACGCGGTCTGAGGACAAGGGGAACATCAGTGGCTCACCAGATTCCGGGGACGACGAGGGCGAGCCAGACCAGCGGCGGTGCCGCCGCGACCATGATCCCGCCGTAGACCATGAGCTGCTTGAAGAACTTGTCGCGGTCGACGTCCTGCGCACCCGCCAGCACCAGCGCGCCGTTGGTGGAGAACGGGCTGACGTCGACCACGGTCGCCGAGACGGCGAGGGCCGCGATCAGGCCGACCGCGCTGACGTCGCCTCGGAGCAGGAACGGCACGGCGAGCGGGATGAGCGCGCCCATGATGCCGACCGAGGACGCGAACGCGGACACGATCGCGCCGATGTAGCAGATCAGCAGGGCGGCGAGCAGGGGAGCGCCGACGCCCGCGACCGAGTCGCCCGCCCACTTGATCGTGCCCATGGTCTGCAGCACGGCGACATAGGTGAGGATGCCGCAGATCAGCAGCACGGTCGGCCAGGTGATCTGGGTGATCGCCTGTTTGCTCTGCTCCGGCCACACGACGCTGAGCAGCACGGCCACAGTGATCGCGGCGAGGCCGACGTCGAGGTCGAACACGAGCGCCGCCACGACCAGCGCGGCCAGTCCGGCGAGGGTGGCGATGCGTGGCGCGGTGAGGGAGACAGGTTCATCGGCCGCTACCGGGTCCGAGTCGTCGCCGACGTCGGCGCGGCCACCCGCCGTCGCTGTGCCGCTGCCGATGCCCATGTTGACGCTGCCGACGCCGCTGCTGCCGACGCCGCTGCTGCCGACGCCGCCTGCCCGGCTGCTGCCGACGTCGCCTCGGCCGACGCCACCGGCGTGTGCCTGAACGGGCTGCCGGGCGAGCTTCATGCCGCCGAGCACCACGAACACCACCGCGGCGATCAGCAGGTTCACCACCGCGCTGGCCAGGAACAGCACGATCTCGTTTCCCGGCAGGCCTTCCTTCGCGACGATGCCGTTCACGATCGTGCCGTAGATGCTGATGGGGGAGAACCCGCCGGCCTGCGCGCCGTGCACCACCATCACGCCCATCAGGAGCGGGCTGATCTTGTACTTGGCCGCGAAGCCCATCGCGATCGGCGCCACGATGGCGACCGCGGCCGGGCTGACCGCGCCGATTGCCGTGAGCACGCCGGTGATCGCGAACATCACCCACGGCATCAAGGCGATTCGGCCGCCTACCAGCCTGATCGCCATGTGCACCAGCCAGTCGGTGGTGCCGTTGGCGCGGGCGATGGCGAACAGGAACGTCACGCCGACCAGCACGACGAACAGCGAGCCCGGGAAGCCCTTGAAGATGTCGTCGGTCTTCATGTCCGCGACCAGCGTGCCGACCCCGAAGGCGGCGGCGAAGGCGAGCGCACCCATGTTGATCGACCTGGTCGTGGCGATGACGAACACCACGACCAGCACGAGTATCGAGATCAGTTCGGGGGACATGCAGGGCTCCCGTCGTTGGGCGATCCCAGTGGCGGATGTGAGGGTGGAGCAGTGGCCAAGTGGCTCAGCCACTTTCCGCCCTCTGTCCACCAGCTGTCAAGAGGTGGCCTAGTGGCTGAGCCACTTCACCCGATATCCTGGGCCGATGTCCGAGGCACTGAGGCCGATGGTGAAGTCCCGCCTGTACGAGCAGGTGCTCGAACGGCTGCGCGCGCACGTCGCCGAGGCGGGTCTGAAAGCGGGCGACAAGCTGCCCGCCGAACGCGAGCTGGCCGCGAGCCTCGGCGTGAGCCGCGCGTCGGTGAAGCAGGCGATCGTCGTGCTGGAGGTCCAGGGCCTGGTCGAGGCACGGCACGGCGGCGGCACTTACCTCGTGCGCGACACCCTCGACGTCGAACCGGTCGAGCAGCTCGTCGAACGCCGCAAGCGCCTCCCCGAGGTCCTGGAAGCACGCGAGGCTCTGGAGACCAAGCTCGCCGAACTGGCCGCCGAACGCCGCACCGAGGCCGAGCTGGACGCGATCCGCGAGTCGCTGGACTTCATGCACGAGGAGATCGTCGGCGGCGGCTTCGGCGTGGAAGGCGACCGCCGCTTCCACGCCGCCGTCACCGCCGCCGCGCACTCCTCACTGCTCGCGGACTTCATGAAGGCCATCGCCGGCCAGATCACCGAGAGCCGCACCGAGTCGCTGCGCCAGCCCGGCCGCCCGCACCGGTCGCTGGCGCAGCACACGGCGATCTACGAGGCCATCGCCGCCGGCGACCCGAAGAAGGCGGCGGCCGCCATGCGCAAGCACGTCCGCACGGTGGCCAAGGTCCGCCTCCTCGACTGGGTGCCGGAGGACTGACCAGCGCAGATCGATCAGCCCAGATCGGTCAGCGCAGATTGATCACCAGCCGCTGACCGGCCCGGATCGTCCGGCTTGAACCATGAGCCGAGTGCACCACGACAGTCCAGTCCCGTTTGGACGCCGAGTGCACGACGAGAACCCCGTTGTTCTGGGTGATCCGCGTGCGGCCCTTGTCCTCGAACAGCGTGAACGAGCCGTGAGCCCCGGCCGTGACGTGCACGGTCAGCGCGTCAGCCGCGCTCTGGGCGTCGTTGGACACGTCAACGGTGCGCTCGACCACCATGCCGCCCGACCTCATGAACACCGGCATGGTGTCCCAGCCCGCGCTGACCGTCGCCCAGGTGTCGCCCTGGTAGACGCGGCCGGTGAAGTAGTCGGTCCACTGCCCCGGCGGGAACCAGACTCGCGCCGAACCGATGTCGCCAGGCGTGGTGATCGGCGCGACCAGCATGTCCGGCCCGACCATGAACTGACTGTCCACAGTGGAGTATGCCTCTGGACTGTTCGGGTAGTCCAGATAGGCGGGCCGCACGACGGGTACGCCGGTGCGGTTCGCCTGCTCCGCCAACGTGTAGAGGTACGGCACGAGGCGTTCGCGCAGGTTCAGGAACTTCGTCGCCGACGCCTGCGCGGCCGGTCCGTACTGCCACGGCAGACGGTCGCTGTGGTTGCTGTGCAGGCGCGTGATCGGCTGGAACGCTCCGAGCTGCACCCACCGCGCGTACAGGTCGTCCGGCAGCTTGGTGGTGTACCGCACCTGCCCGTTGTCGAGGTACGTCTCGGAGCCGCGCAACCCGGTGGTGTCGTTGTGCCCGCCGATGTCGTGGCTGATCGCGGACATCCCGGTCGACGCCGCCTCGGCCGACGTGTAACCGATGGTGCCCTTGAGAGCGCCCCACGTGGACGACGTGTCGCCGGTGAAGTGCAGGGTGTTGCGCTTCTCCGCCCACGGCCCGGTCTGCAACGGCCCGGACCCGCTGTACCCGCCGGCCTGCAACGACCCGAAGCCGCGCGAGAAGGCGAACCCGCCGAGCTTCGCGTACTGCTCGTTGATCCACGAGTCCGGCGTCACGCCGCGCAACGACGAACCCGAGCCGTCACAACACCAGTCGAGCCACCAGAAGTCGGTCGGCATGGGCCGGTGCAGCTCCACGTACGCGCGCAGCTGGTCCGGGTCGCCCCAGTCGAACACGTAGCAGTCCGCGCAGGACCCCTTGGCCAGCTTGCCCTTCGCGGTCGCCTGAGCCTGAGTGAACGCGGGGTCGCTGCCCTGGATGCTCGGGTGGATGTTGAGCGTGCTGTGCAGCCCTTCGCCGTGCGCCCAGTCCAGGAACCCCTGCGGGTCGGGGAACTTGGCCCGGTCGAACTGCCAGCCGTTCCACGTGTTGCGCGCCTTGAAGTCGGTGTCGACCACCAGGACGTCCAGCGGCACACCGTGCTGCCGGAACGCGGGCAGGATCCGGTCGCGGTAGTCGGCCGCGGTCCTGTCGATGTACTCGGAGTACCACACGCCGTAAGCCCAGCGCGGCAACAGCTTCGGCCCGCCGGTCAGCGTCGCGAGGTCACCCAGCGCCGCCTTGTGGTTCTGCCCGTACCCGAACAGGTACCCGTCCTGGTACACCTGAGCACCCCGATCTGCGCGCGGCGTGGGCGTGCTTCCGTTGTACAAAGCGGAACTCGTGTCGTCCAGCAGGTACCAGCCGTCGCGGTGCAGCAGCCCGGGGAAGAGCCGCGGGTCGCCGCTGGTGCCGGTGTAGCCGTCGAGCGAGCGCCTGTACCCACCCAGCGCCAGGTGCTGCTGCGCCGAGTCGATCCCGATCGTGTCGACGTTCACGTGACAGCCCGCGTCCGGGCACGTGACCTCGAGGTCGGAAGTACCTGCGGGCAACGGGATCTGCGCGGAAGCGGTGGACCACGTCGTCCAATCAGCCGTCACCGGCAACACCAGCGCCCGACCGTTCAGCAGTATCGTGCGCGGCTCGTGCCTGCCATCGCCACCGACACCGTTGGCATAGCGCAGATTCACGGTGTACGTGCCCGCCGCCGGAACACTGCTCACCCGCTGGGACAGGCTCGTTCCGCCTTTCAGCTCGGCGACGAACCCGGTGCCCGCGTAACCGACGTGCTCGTCCGCGATCACGCCTGTGGTGACCCCGTTCTCGGCCTCACAGGTGGTGCCGAACCGGCAGTCGTCGATCGCGCGCCGACCCGGATACGGTTGGCCGGCGCCAAGAAGCGCGAGGCTGTCCACGTTGACGTTGCCCGTGTCGGCGAACGTCCTGGTGAGCGAGATGCGGTGTTCGCCCGCGGTCAGATCGACCTCG
>JAVXWK010000128.1:0-8361 GCA_032230575.1 Pseudonocardiales bacterium
GGGATCATGTTGTGGCGCAAAAGAATTCTGTGAACGTCCCGGTCCCCAATAGGTCTGGACCACCCTTACGATGATCTTCGGGCGCGCAACCCTGCGATGGTGAGGTGTGTGCCTCTATGGTTAGAAAACTGTTGACCGTGCTGGCTTTGATCGGTGCGGCTCTCTTCCCGGTCGGCATCTCGGCCACCGGTGCGGCACAGGCGGTGCCGTTCAAGGTCCTCGGCTTCTACAGCGGTACCTTCGACGCCGCGCACATCGCGTTCGTCAACGAGGCGAACCCGTGGCTCACCAGGGCCGCCCAGGAGAACGGCTTCACCTACGAGGCCACGAACAACTGGAGCAGGCTGAGCTCCCTCACCCCGGCGCAGGCACAGGTCGTGCTGTTCCTCGACGACCAGCCGCAAAACGCCGCGCAGCGCAGCGGTTTCCAGCGCTACATGGAGTCCGGCGGCGGCTTCTTCGGCTTCCACGTGAGCGCCTTCACCCAGAACGCGAACGAGTGGTCCTGGTACCACAACACGTTCCTGGGCAAGGGGAACTTCGTCAGCAACACCTGGGGCCCGACCACCGCGGTGCTGAAGGTCGAGACCCGCACGCACCCGTCGACCCTGCGCCTGCCGGACAAGTTCACCTCCTCGGTCAGCGAGTGGTACAGCTGGTCGCGTGACCTGCGCACGAACCCGGACATCCAGATCCTGGCGAGCGTCGACCCGTCGAGCTTCCCGCTCGGCACCGACCCGAACCAGCAGTGGCGCAGCGGCTACTACCCGATCATGTGGACGAACAAGAACTTCAAGATGATCTACGCGAACTTCGGCCACAACGCGATGGACTACCCGAACAACCGGCCGTTGTCGTCCACGTTCGCCTCCCAGACCCAGAACAACTTCCTGATCGACAGCCTGCTGTGGCTGGGCGGTGGCGGCACCCCGACGCCGCAGCCCGACTTCAAGACCGTCGTGAACAAGGGCAACGGCAAGTGCGTCGACGCCCGGTCGGCGGGCCTCGACAACGGCACGGTCATCCAGCAGTACTCGTGCAACGCCACCACCGCCCAGAACTACCGCGCGGTGGCGACGAGCGACGGCTACTCGCGCGTCGAGTACCGCAACGACTCGTCGAAGGTGCTGGACGTGAGCGGTGTGTCCACTGCGGACGGTGCGGGCATCCACCTCTGGACCTACGGCGGTGGCACCAACCAGCAATGGCGCGTCACGACCGGCGCCGACGGCTACTCGACGCTGACCGCCCGCCACTCCGGCAAGTGCCTCTCCGCGCCGGCCGGGAACACCGACGGCGTGCAGCTGATCCAGGCAACCTGCAACGGTTCGGCGGCCCAGAGCTTCAAGCTCGGCTAGGACGATCGTGAGTGGTTTTCGTCGTCGGAGCGGCGGAAACCACTCACGACGACACGCTCGTCCGACACGCGGCCGGCCTCGTGCGACGTGGCCAGGAACCCGTACATGTCGTTGAGCTGGTGCAACGCCGACACCGCGTCCCGCCACACCGGGCAGGGCCACGCGCGATGCCGCCCGTACCACGCGTGGCACGACTTGCAGCGATGGCGCTCGTTCGGCTCGTGCATCCGCAG
Source organism: Pseudonocardiales bacterium (assembly GCA_032230575.1). GTDB lineage: Bacteria > Actinomycetota > Actinomycetes > Mycobacteriales > Pseudonocardiaceae > Lentzea. Next base: position 1,592 of record JAVXWK010000128.1, read on the forward strand.
CAGCCCGCGCCACCACGGCAGCGCAGCCCGCAGCTGCTCGCGCAGCTCGAACACCTCGTTCGGCGAGTCCGTCTGCGCGAGCTGGTTCATGGTCTTGTAGACGACGTCGATCACGGTCCGGTGAAATGATCCCTGTCGTTCAGCAAGCGCCATGTCCGGTGTCCTCCGGTATCCCCACCGCAGTTGAGACGGGCACGATGGGAGTCTATGTTGGCCAGAGGCGGGGTTTCAACTGGTGAAAATCCCGTCACCCAGATAGCCCTTTCCGTGGGTGGAAACGCTCACTGCGCGCAACGGGGGGAGCCCGGCAATGGCGGGGGAACGGTCCCTGGCTGACAAGCTCAACCACCTCTTCGCCCGGCACACCTCCCGCTCCGGCCAGGAGTACAGCAACGAGCAGGTGGCGGCGGCGATCGCGGACACGGGCGTCACCATCTCCCAGAGCTACATCTGGCAGCTGCGCAAGGCCAAGAAGGACAACCCGACTTTCAAGCACTTGCAGGCACTGGCAGGCTTCTTCGGTGTGCCCGTGAGCTACTTCTTCGACGACGAGGTCACCGACCGCGTCGACGAGCAGCTGAAGTCGTTGCAGGACGAGCAGAGCAGGCTCAACGAGATCGCCGGGGGCAGCGACGCGCAACTCATGGCGATGCGCGCGGGCGAGTTGTCCCCCGACCGCCGCCGCCTGGTCATGGAACTGCTCGACGTCGTCTACCGACAGGAACAGGCCGAGCGCGGCGAAGGATGACTCGTGGCCGAACGAGAGTTGCGCAAGCGGTGCCGCCGCTTGCTGAACGAGCTGGACATCCAGCCGCCCCTGGACGTCGAGGAGCTCTGCCGCAGAGTCGGTGACCAGCGCGGCAGACCGATCCGGCTGATCGCGCACCCGATTCCGGTGCCCGGCCCGTACGGGGTGTGGATCGCGACGGCCAAGGCCGACTACATCCTGTACCAGCAGGAGACGTCGAAGGCGCACCAGAACCACATCATCCTGCACGAGCTGGGGCATCTTCTCGCTGGTCACACGAGCGACGAGCAGGACGACGACCTGCTCGCCGGCCTCTACCCGGACCTCGAACCGGACGCCGTCCGGCGAGCACTGCGGCGCACCTCCTACGACACCGCGCACGAGCGTGAGGCAGAGACGGTCGCGACGATCATCCTCGAGTGGGCGTCGGTGCTGGACAAGGTCGCGCCGCGCAACTCCGAGGGCCCGGCACGCAGGATGGCGAAGTCGCTCGCCGACCGGATCGGGTGGTTGTAGGTGGAGTGCTCCCCCACCACCCCGAGCCCCGCCTGCCCGCTCGCCGACCGAACCGGGTGGTTCTAGATGGAGTATCTCAAGGAAACCCAGGGCATCGTCGCGTTCACGGCGCTCGCCGTGATGCTCTACCTGCTGGTTCGGCGCCCGCACGACCCCCGGCTGCGGTCGGTCACCGGTCTGGTGGCCGGTTGGGCAATCGGCTACCCCTTCGGCCGAGCCGCGGCCAACGGACGATGGTTCCTCGGCCTCGACCCGATGGTCTGCCAGCTGATCCAGCACGCCCTGCTGCAGGTCGGCGTGTACGGCCTGATCTGCTTCTTCATCTTCTCCGCGCTCGACGACACCAGGGCACGCAGGCACGCGCTCATCCAGCTCGCCCCGTTGATCCTGTGCGTCTCCGTCATGACGTGGGCCGTCCTGACGATCCCGGACGACCTGCGCGTGGCGGCGGCGCGAGTGCCGAACTCGCTCGGCGGCGGCCCGACCGGCATCCTCGCGATCACCGTGTTCTACGCGCTGGGCAACGGTTACCTGCTCTACGGGTTCGCGGCGATGTTCGTCTGGGCCCGGCGCTACGCCCGCGGCGCCGACCCGCGGCTGCGCAGGGGCTTGCTGATCACCTCGACCGGTCTCGGGCTGCTGGTGCCGGCCGACGCGATCTTCGTGGCGTCCAACGTCTCCCGCTACTTCGGCGAGCCGCTGCCCCGCTGGCTGCTGACCACCGCGGTGTGGTTCCTGCTGCCCGGCGTGCTGCTGTGCGTCATCGGCGTCGTCTACCCGATCGCCGCGATGCGGTTCGCGGCAACGAGGTTGTGGTTGCGGCACCTGCGCGCGTACCACCGGCTCTCTCCACTGTGGACGCTGCTGAACCAGTCGTTCCCCGAGGACGCGCTGCACCGGGTGCCGTCGCGGCGCGACTCGATCTCGTTGCGAGGTGTGCACCGGCGCTACTACCGGCGCGTGATCGAGTGCCGCGACGGGCTGGTGCGGATCAGCCCGTACGTCGCCGAGACGCCGGACGAGATGCCGTTGGCCGAACGCCTGCGCGCTGGGCTGGAGACGCGGCAGTCAGGCGCGGTGACCTTGCGCAGGCCGATCGCGCTCGCCATCCCCGAGGACGACGGCATGGACGCCGACGTGCGCGAACTCGAAAAGCTCGCGGTGGCCCTGCGCTGAACCGTGCACATGGTCACGTGGTGTCACCGAAAGCTCGCGGTGGCCCTGCCCTGAGCTTATGGTCCGGGGGTGGACCTGCCCGTGATGCCGCCGGTGAAGCCGATGCTCGCGAAGTCCGTGCCCGAACTGCCGCGCGGCGACGGTCTCGCGTACGAGCCGAAGTGGGACGGCTTCCGCTGCATCGTGTTCCGCGACGGCGACGAGGTGGAGCTGGGCTCCCGCAACGACAAGCCGCTCACCCGCTACTTCCCCGAGGTCGTCGAACTGCTGAAGGAAGCACTGCCACCGCGCTGCGTCGTGGACGGCGAGATCGTGCTGGTCACCCCCGACGGACTGAGCTTCGACACCCTGCAGCTGCGCCTGCACCCGGCGGCTTCGCGGGTCAGGAAGCTCTCCCTCGAAACCCCGGCGAGCTTCGTCGCGTTCGACCTGCTGGCGTGCGGCGACCAGGACGTCACCGCGCTGTCGCTCGGCGAGCGGCGCAAGCTGCTGGAGGAGGTCGTCACCGAGATCCCCGGCGTCTACCTGACACCGTCCACCACGGACCCCGAGGTCGCGCAGGACTGGTTCACGAGGTTCGAGGGCGCGGGCTTCGACGGCGTGATGGTCAAGGCGGTCGACGGTGTCTACGAGCCGGACAAGCGCGTGATGTTCAAGGTCAAGCACGAGCGCACGGCCGACTGCGTGGTCGCGGGCTACCGGTTGCACAAGGACGGCGAGACCGTCGGCTCGCTGGTGCTCGGGCTCTACCAGGACGGCGAGCTGCACAACGTCGGTGTCGCGAGCAGCTTCACCGCGGCGCGGCGGCGTGAGCTGGTCGAGGAGCTCGCACCGCTGCTGAACCCCGCCGAGCACCCGTGGGCCGCGTGGGCCACCTACACGGGCCCTGGCATGAACAGCCGCTGGAACCCGGAGAAGCAGCTGCAGATCGTGCTGCTCGACCCGTCACGGGTGGCTGAGGTGCGGTACGAGCACGTCCAGGGCGGCCGGTTCCGCCACACCGCGCGCCTCGCGCGGTTCCGGCCCGACAAAGACCCGATCGAGTGCACCTACGAGCAGCTCGAGGAAGTGCCACCCGCCGAGCTGGACGCGCTGTTCGGCGAGGCTGAGCGGCGGCGGACAATCGACCGGTGAAGGTGATCAAGCGGAACGGCACGCACGAGATCGAGATCCAGCGGTCGCGGTTCCTGTGCCACGTCGCCCGCGTCACCTCTGACCAGGAAGCCTCCGAGTTCTTCGCGCGCATCCGCAAGGAGCACTGGCAGGCCACGCACAACTGCACGGCGTTCCGGACTCGCGATACGCAACGCTCGTCCGACGACGGTGAACCCGCGGGCACCGCCGGGGTGCCGATGCTGGAGGTCCTGACGCGCCGGGATCTCGTCGACACCGCTGTCGTCGTCACCCGCTACTACGGCGGCATCAAGCTCGGCGCGGGCGGCCTCGTCAGGGCGTACGGACGGGCTGTGTCGGAAGCCGTCGACGAGCTCGGCACCCTCAGCCGTGAGCGTCACGAGACCCTGCTGCTCGCCGCGGACCACGACCAGGCGGGCAAGCTCGAGAACGCGTTGCGCGCCGCCGGGTACCAGGTCGCGGACACCGAGTACGGCCACGACGTCACCTTCACCGTGCACACGCGCGATCCGGAGGGGTTCGAGATCTGGCTCGCGGCTCAGACGGGCGGTGCGGTCACCGCGATCAGGGGCGAGCCCGTGGACATCGATGTCGACGACTAGCGCGGTGGCGGCGCCCTACCCCTAGAAGGGCGCCGCCCGCGCTGGGCTAGGTCTTCGGGTCCGGAGGCGGGTTGTCGGGTTTGCGGGTCTCGACGAGCAGGTCGCGAATGTCACCGTTCATGGGTTCTTCATAGAGCGAACGCGTTGTTCGGTTCCGCCGACTGGACGCCGAACAAACAACGAGGGAACAATCCGGCGGGTGCCGAGACCCGAGCGCCCGCTGGATTCCGACGATGACGAGCTGCTCAGGTTCGCCGCGGACTTGAGATTGTTGCGTGAGAAAGCAGGTAAGCCGACCTACCGCGAGCTGAGCAAGGTCGCGCACTATTCGGTGACGGTGCTCTCCGAGGCGGCGAGCGGCAGGAAACTGCCCAGCCTGGCGGTGACGGTCGCGTACGCGCACGCGTGCGGCGGCGACGTCGAACAATGGCGCAGAAGATGGCACGAGGTCGCCGACGGCGCGAAGCCCGCCGATCCCGAGCGCGAACCGCCGTACCTCGGCCTCGGCGCGTTCCAGGCCGAGGACTCCAGCCGGTTCTTCGGCCGGGAAAAGCTCGTCGGACAACTGCTGGAGAAAGTGAGCGAACGTCCATTCGTGGGCGTTTTCGGCGCTTCCGGATCGGGCAAGTCGTCACTGCTGCGCGCGGGTCTCGTGGCGTCGCGGCCCGCCGACGTCTTCTCCCCCGGCCCGCACCCGCTCCAGCTCTGGGGAGAGTGCACCGCGGAGCTCGTGGTGATCGACCAGTTCGAGGAGGTCTTCACCCTCTGCCGCGACGAGTACGAGCGCGAGGCGTTCATCGAGGCGATCACGCACACCGCCAATCCCGACTCTTCCGGGCGCAGAGTCGTGGTCGGCGTCCGCTCCGACTTCTACGGCCACTGCGGCCGCTATCCCCACCTGGTCGACGCGTTGCACGACGCGCAGATCCTGGTCGGCACGATGAGTCCCGCCGAACTGCGGCGCGCGATCACCGAACCGGCGTTGCGCGCGGGCTACACCGTCGAGGGCGCGCTGGTGTCGGTGCTGGAGGCCGAGCACGCGCCGTTGCCCCTCGTCTCGCACGCGCTGCTGGAGACATGGCGTCGTCGTCGCGGCACCCGTCTGACCGTGGCCGGCTACGAGGAGACGGGCGGCGTACGGCACGCGCTGGCGCAGAGCGCCGAGGCCGCGTACCTCGCGCTGGACTCGGACCAGCAGGCGATCGCGCGCAAGATCTTCCTGCGGCTGACGGCGCTCGGTGAGGGCACTGAGGACACCAAACGCCGCGTGAGCCACGACTCTCTCGACAACGATGACGACACGTTGTTCGTACTGGACCACCTGGCACGCGCACGGCTGATCACGCTCGACGACACCGGCGTCGACCTCACGCACGAGGCCGTGATCCGCTCGTGGCCCCGGTTGTCCGGCTGGCTGACCGCGAACCGCGACGGCCTGCGCGTCCATCACCAGCTGACCGAGGCGTCCGCGACCTGGGAGTCGCTGAACCGCGACTCGGGCGCGCTCTATCGGGGCGTGCGACTCGCACTGGCCCGTGAGTGGGCCGCGGGCGACGACGACTCGATGTCCGCGCGCGAACGCCGGTTCCTCAACGCCAGCATCGAAGCCGAGGAAGCCGAACAGGTGGCCACGCGCCGCCGGACCCGCAGGCTGCGGCAGCTGGTCGGACTCCTGACCGTGCTGCTCGTGCTCGCCGTGACCGCGGTCGGCTACGCGATCAAGGCCCAGCGCGAGACGACTGAGCAGCGCAACATCGCCATCGCGCGCAAGGCCGTGAGCGACGCGCAAGGCCTGCAGCCGTCCGACGCCACGCTCTCCACCCAGCTCAGCCTCGCCGCCCAGCAGCTCTCCGACAACACCGAGACCCGCGACAACCTGCTGAGCGCCACGTCGGACCCCTACTTCACGCGGCTCGCCGCACACGGGTCCGACGTCCCGGCCGTCGCCACCCGCGGCAGCACGCTCGCGACGGTCAGCTGGGACCACGAGCTGAAGCTCTGGGACATCTCGGACGTCCACACGCCTCGGCTTCTGAGCACCACCGTTGCCGGTGAGGAGCTGCACGGCGCCGAGTTCGTCCGCGACGGCCTGGTCGCGCTCACCACGGAGCAGGCCGTCCTGTTCTACGACGTGACCGATCCCGGCGCGCCGAAGCAGAACGGCGAGATCCCCAGAATGAACGCCGCGGCCAAGATCAGCGACGTCGCGTTCACCCCGGACGGCACCACCGCGTCCGTGGCCGTCGACACCGTGGTCCAGTTCTGGACGGTCGGCGAGCAGCCCGTGCTCACCTCCACGCTGACCGGCTTCGAGTCCGCCACGCGACGGCTGCGGTTCCGGCCGGACGGCAAGGCGCTCGCCGTGGCGGTGGACAAGGTCGTGACGCTCTGGACGTTCGGAGACGGCGAACCCCGCGCCCAGGGCGTGCTGCGCGGCCACAGCGGCGGGATCGAGTCGCTCGCGTTCACGCCGGACGGCCGCTCGGTGGCGACCGGTGGCTGGGACCACCTCGCCATGCTCTGGGACGTGACAGACCTCGCGAACCCGAGGAAGCGCGCGGAGTTCGCCGACTTCACCGCGATCGTCTGGGGTG
>JAVXWK010000238.1:0-3718 GCA_032230575.1 Pseudonocardiales bacterium
GCGGCACTGGGAATGTGGGTTTGGATGATCAGCACGTCGGTGGTCCTGGTCCGTCGTCGCTGATCACGCACCGGGTGTTGGATCTCCGCGTCTGCTCGGTCGCACCGGTTTTCGCTCGGTCCTGTCAGCCGGCGACCGCGTGCGCGCTAGCGGCACTACTGCGCGGTGCGAGCACCACCTGGTGTGGACTTGGTCGGCCTCGCCTCGTGGCTTGCACACCGGGGCAGGCACGCAATGCGGACGGGGTGCCGGACGCTAGGGTCGCGAGCATGGAGACCATGGGGCAAGCCGACGAGCTTGGGTACGACGACGAGCTCCTCCTGGACCACGAGCCGTTCCTGACCCCGGAGGCGCGAGCCTTCGCCGGAGCCGGTCTGGTCCTCACGAGCCTGCTGGGCACCGCTCTCTTCCAGTTCTTCAGCATCTTCCTCCTCAACGACGGTGACGGCGAGCGGTGGCGCCAGTACCTCACCTACGCCGGGCCCAGCGGCGTGCTGGCCGCAGCAGGGGCCACCTTTGGCTGGCCGGTCCACCGGGCGGCGACGAGCCCAGTGATCCGCGGCCTCGCTGCAGCCGCGGTCATCGTCGGCACCGTGATCGTCGTCGCTGTCATCGCCGGGATTTTCACCGTGACCTCGCTCGACTCCGGACCGACGTTCTAGACGGCAAACAACGCCGGATCTGTTCGGCCGTGTCGCGATCTACCGAACCGGCTCCCGCACGCGCAGACGCCCCGACGAGTGCGTCGAGGGCGTTCGGCTACCAACCCGAGGTGACACTCGGCGGTCATGGCGCACGGAGATGCGGCGCCGGTCCGAAGACTGCCACCGGGCTCTGGCGATCGGGTCCCAGAGCAGGCTCGCCGGGGCACTGCGGGTGGGGTAGCCTTGCCGCTCCTTCCGGCTCCTGCGACAGGCAGAATCCCCCATGTTCCGCCTTCTAGGCCGCTCGTCGCGGCCTTCCGCGCCTGCGGCAGTGCCCCCTTCGGCCGACGATGGGTCCTCGGAGGAGGTGCCGCCGCGTTGGCGCTCTGCGCGGGTGATCGCTGTCGCGAGTGGGCTGTTGCTGGTCTTCGTCACCGTCGTCGATCTGTCGATCACTTCGCAGGTTGCGGTGTTCACCGTGTTCTTGGCCCTCTGCCCGCTGCTGGCCTCCTCGGTTCTAGGCCCGGCAGCCACGGCCGGGTTCTCTGTGGCGGCGACGGTGCTTGCGATCATGTCCGGGCTGTGGAACCGGGGACAGGGCGCGCAGTACTGGGTGCGCATCGTCGACGTCGTCCTGGTCGGGGCGCTGGCCGTGCTGGTGTCCTCGATCCGCACGCGCCGCGAGGCGGACCTGCAAGCCACCCGCCGGATCGCCGCGGCCGCGCAGGAAGCCCTGCTGCCGGTGCTCCCCACCCAGATCGGGCCCGTCCAGCTGACGACTCGGTATCACTCCGCGACGCGCGCTGCCCAGGTCGGCGGTGACTTCTTCGACTTCGTCGCCGACCGGGGCCGGATCAGGCTGATCCTGGGTGACGTCAGCGGCAAGGGCGTTGACGCGGTGAGCCAGGCCGCCCGGGTAATTCGCGCGTTCCGCCAGTACGGCGCCAGCGAAGCCGACCTGCTCACCGTGGCGCGGCGCATTGACGAGTACGTTCTGCCCTTCTGGCGCTGGGACTACTACGCCACAGCGGTGTTGGTGGAGATCTCCGAGGAGTGCATGTTCACGGTGGTGTCCGCCGGGCATCCGCCCCCGCTACACGTGTCTGCGGCAGGGGTGCAGGAGTTGTTGATACAGCACTGCTTGCCGCTCGGTCTCGGGCCGGCGGACGGCAGCACCCAACACACGTGGCAGCCTGGCGATCGGCTGCTGCTCTACACCGACGGACTCATCGAGGCCCGGGACGCGAGCGGCACCTTCCTGCCGCGTTCCGCCATCAACGGTGGTCTGCAGCACCGGGATCTCGATGCCAGCCTGGACGCCCTGCTCGACGCTGTCCACGAACACTCCGGCAGGTTCAGCGACGATCTCGCCCTGCTCCTCATGGCCTATACGGTTCCGGCCGCCATGCGCACATCGAGGGCCGGCGAAGGCCACGGAGCCGATTCGGGACCAGGCACTGCCGCTGAAACGACACCCCATGACGGCGGTGGATGAGGCGGAACCGAACTAAACCGTCATTCCGGAGCTGGCACTATCGCTCGGTTCGCAGGCGTCGCCGGCCGACGAGCGAGCACGGCACTCATGCGGGGCCTATCGGTGCCGCTCAACGATCTCTCGGGCTAGGTCCCGCACCTTTATGTTGCAGCGTTGCGAGTTCGCCCTGAGCATCTGGAACGCCTCGTCAACGGTCACATCGCTCTGTCCGATGAGGATGCCGATAGCGATGCCAATCTCGCGGCTGCTCGCCAGCGCGGCCTCCAACTGCTGAACCTGCTCTTCGGCGAGTTCGCGATCCAGGGCGGCGTCTTGACGGTCACGGCCGGCGTCTTCACGGTCCTGCCGGGCGGACAGCGCATCGCGCGCTTCGTGGCGACGGTCGTCTGCTGAGTCGGCACGATCGCCAGCACTCTGGTCTCGGTTGCGGCCGGACCAGAACCGGTCGATGTCGGAGTAGTGGCGGCGTAGCCGGTGTCTCAGCGTGTCGTCGCTGCGGCCTTCGACCTCTCGGTCCCGGTGCTCTGCGACGCGGTCGCGGTGCTCGGCCAGCAGGTCTCGCTGGTCGCCGTCACCGTCGCGGTCGGACGCGGCAAGTGAGCGGGCAGCACGAGCCTTGTCGCGTTCGCCAGCGGCCCGGTCCCGCTCACCTGCGATGAGGCCACGCATGGCGGGAGTCTCAACTTCCGATTCGGAGGCAGGCAACTGGCCTCCGCGCATGTCCCGGTGCAACATGTCGACGCCCCGTCTCCCAGGTGGGCAGTTGGAACCAGACGCCGTCTCAGGGTCGGCGTCAGGGACAGACCCCCCGGTGCATGAAGGGCTGACAGCGAGATTTTGCCTCCCCCGGCCGGTAGAGCGCAACGAAACGACAGGACCAGGTTCCGGATACCACGGGACGGTTCACCGCCCTCTGCCAAGGCGTCGCGGACGTCGACGTTCACCGGGTGGTCTCCCTCTCGGTGCTGATGGTCGTCCTGACCGTCACCGGCCCCGGCGTCGGCCGTCAGCGTCGGCTTGGGCACGGCCCGGGGTTCAGCGTCGGCGACGGCCACGACGTTCCTGCGGCTCGCGGCGCGCGAGCAGAGCAGGTCATGTGTGTGGGGCGGGCGGGACTCGAACCCGCGACCCAGGGATTATGAGTCCCCTGCTCTAACCAGCTGAGCTACCGCCCCGTGCGTCGCCTTGCCGCAGTCCGAGCGCCCACGTCGACGCACCGGCGGCAGGCGCGACGAGACTAGCGCTGCCCGCTCACTGCAGGACCCCGCCGGCTGCCCGGTCCTGGCCGACCGGGCTCTCGGTGGGCGGGTCGTCCGCCGGACGCGTCGACGGCGACGTGGGCAGCCACAGCACGAACGTGCTGCCCACGCCGAGCTCGGAGTGCACCCGGGGCAGGCCGCCGTGGCTCTCCGCGACCTGGCGCACGATCGAGAGGCCGAGCCCGCTGTGACCGTCGTGCGACGACTGGCCGTCGGCTCGCCAGAAGCGGTCGAACACGTGCACCGCGTCGGCCTCAGACAGTCCCGGGCCGATGTCGGTGACTGCGAGGTACGCCCAGCCGCCTGGCGCCGTGCCCACG
>JAVXWK010000307.1:0-9501 GCA_032230575.1 Pseudonocardiales bacterium
GACGTGGTGATGGGTGAGGTCGACCTGGCCGATGAGCGCGTCTACGCGATGCTGCAGAAAGCCGATTCTGTCGGGGTTTTCCAGGTGGAGAGCCGTGCGCAGATGGCGACTTTGCCGCGCCTGAAGCCACGTGAGTTCTACGACTTGGTGGTGGAGGTGGCGTTGATCCGGCCGGGTCCGATCCAGGGCGGCTCGGTGCACCCGTACATCCGGCGTCGCAACAAGGTCGAGGAGTGGGACTACGACCACCCATTGCTGGAGAACGCTCTTCACAAGACCTACGGGGTGCCGTTGTTCCAGGAACAGCTGATGCAGATCGCCGTCGACGTGGCCGGCTTCACCGCCGCCGAGGCCGACGAGCTGCGCCGGGCGATGGGCGCCAAGCGTTCGACGGCTCGCATGGAACGGCTGCGCGACCGGTTCTACGAGGGCTGCGCTGCTCAGGGCATCGGCGAGGAGCTGGCCGGCCGCATCTACGCGAAGCTGCTGGCGTTCGCGAACTTCGGCTTCCCCGAAAGTCATGCTTTGTCGTTCGCGCACCTGGTGTTCGTGAGCGCGTGGTTCAAGCTCTACTACCCGGCGGCGTTCTGCGCGGCCCTGCTCCGCGCCCAGCCGATGGGCTTCTACTCGCCGCAGTCCCTGGTGATCGACGCCCGCCGCCATGGTGTGGTGGTGCATGGCCCGTGCGTGAACCGGTCACTGCCTCATGCGGGCCTGGAGCTGTTCGAGGGCAAGAACGCCGTCCGCATCGGCTTGGAGGCGGTGCGCGGGATCGGTTCGTCGGATGCTTCGCGAATCGTTGAGGCGCAACCGTTTCGCGACATGGAGGACTTCGGCTCCCGCGTGCAGCTGACCACAGCGCAGGTGGAAGCCCTGGCCACCGCCGGCGCCTTCTCGTGTTTCGGGTTGGAACGTCGTGAGGCGCTGTGGGCTGCCGGCGCGGTGGCCGCGATCCGGCCCGATCGCCTGCCCGGCACCACGGTCGGGGTGGACGCGCCGTCGTTGCCCGGCATGGACGAGGTCGAGCTGGCGGTGGCGGACGTCTGGGCCACGGGCCTGTCGCCGGACAGCTTCCCGACGCAGTTCGTCCGATCTCAGCTGGACGCCATGGGCGCGCTGCCTACCGCGGCACTGTCCTCTGTGGAGCCTGGAACCCGCGTGCTCATCGGCGGCGCGGTCACCCATCGCCAACGCCCGGCGACCGCGGGCGGAGTCACGTTCCTCAACATCGAGGACGAGACGGGAATGGTGAATGTCGTGTGCTCGCCGGGGTTGTGGGCGCGGTACCGGCGGGTGGCGCGCAGCAGCGGGGCGATGCTCGTGCGCGGCGTCGTCGAGTCGGCGGAGGGCGTGGTCAGCGTGATGGCGGACCGGTTGCAACACCTCGACCTGCGCATCCCGTCGAAGTCGCGCGACTTCCGCTGAAGTTCCCGTTCTTCGAAAAAGCTCGTCGTGATGACCGGCGCCCTGGCATCATTCGTGCAGCCTTGTTCTTCCTGGGGGGATTTCGATGAACTGGTGGCGAAGAGTCGCGCTGTCCATGACCGCTGCCGCGCTCACGGCCGGAGCCGTGGCGACGCCCGCGTTGGCGCAGGGGGCACCGAACGTGCCGACCGACCTGAAGGTCGAGCGGCAGGGCAGGACCGCTCTGCCCTGCGCCCCGGTTTCTCCCGGCACGTACCTGAACCCGGCCTCGCTCAACGACGCCCGTGCCGTCGTGTTCAGCGCCAAGGTGACCGACCCGGACGCCGGGGACGCGCTGGAGGCCGAGTACTCGACGTGGGCGGTGGGCGACCCGCAGGCCCGTCAGTCCGTGCGCTGGCCCGTGCAGGCCGACGGCACCTCGTACGCGCAGGTGCCGGAGTGGTACCAGGCAGAGGGCACGTACGCGTGGACCGTCAAGGCGTACGACGGCACCTCGTCCTCCGACGAGAGCGCGCCCTGCTACCTGACCGTCGACCGCACGGCTCCGGTCGCCGCGACCGTGACGTCCGCCGTCTACCCGCCGGGCTGGACCGGAGGTGGTGGCGTCGGCGTGCGCGGTGACTTCACGATCACCTCGACCTCGCCAGACGTCGCGCAGTACCGGTATCGCTTCAGCGGCGAGTCCGACTACACCTACGTCAGCCCCGCCCAGCTGGGCGGCCCGGTGACGATCAGCTTCACGCCGCAGAACTCAGGCTCCCACTCGCTGCAGGCCGACGCGATCGACCGGGCCGGCAACTTCGCCCCGTGGGCGTCCTCGTACGCGTTCAACGTCTTGGAGAACAGGCCGATGGTGTTCTCCGCGCGCTATCCCGCGGACGGCACGAACTGGGAGGGCGGCATCGGCGTCCCCGGCGACTTCGACCTCAGCTCGAACCTGCCGGATGTCGCGAGCTACGTCTACCGCTTCAACGACGAGCCCGAGCAGACCGTCGCCGCGAACGCCGAGCGCAAGGCTCGCATCAGCTTCACCCCGGCCAAGGGTGACTTCAACCTCCTGAAGGTGCAGAGCGTCAGCTCGACCGGGGAGAAGTCGGTCGCCCGCGAGCACAGGTTCAAGGTCGACAGCGCGCCGAGGGTGAGCTACGACCGCATGAGGATCGGCTCGGTCACGACGTTGACGCTGACGCCGCGCCTGCCCGGCACCGTCGAGTACCGCTACTGGTTCACCCGCTACGACGGCACGAAGACGGACCCGGTGGTCGTGTCGGCGGACGCGAACGGCTCCGCCACCGCCACCTGGACGCCGACGGTGAACAACCTCCAGTCGCTGCACGCGACCAGCAAGGACGCGGCGGGCACCACGTCGACGGAGTCCTACACGAGCATCTACGTCGACGGCGCGGCGCCGTACATGACCGTGACCGGTGGAGCCCACCCGGAGGAGCAGGGCGCCATCACGTTCGGCACGTCCATGGAGAGCCCGGTCGAGTACGAGTACTGGCTGAGCTACGACCGCGCGACCAGGTACAAGGTCGCGGCGGGCGCGGACGGCAAGGCGACGGGCACGTTCACCGCGGGCGACGTGACCGGTGCGCAGTGGGTGATCGCCCGCGTGCGCAACGCGGCGGGCATCTGGTCCGTCGAAGGCAGCCAGATGTTCGGCATCTCGAACGTCCCCGACATCACCTCGGCCGAATTCCCCGCGTGGACGACGGTTCCGTGGCGCACGGGCACGTTCAAGCTGAAAGCGCACCAGCCGCGCGCCACCGAGTTCGTGTACACGATCGACGGCGTGGAGCACGTGACCCCGGTCGGAGCCGACGGCACCGCGTCGTTCGAGTGGACGCCGACCCGCGCGGGCCAGATCTACCTGATCGCTACCACCCGCACGGCGGCCGGCGTGACGTCGGGCGACAACTGGTACTCGTTCACCGTCACCGACGGCCCTGTCGTCACCTCGTCCGACTATCAGCCGGGCCTCAACCGCGGCCCGTTGAACAAACCTGGTGCCTTCAAGTTCACCTCGGCACGTCCAGGCGTGACGGAATTCGTGTATGCGGTGTACCGCAATGGGACCGTCGTCGAGGAGAAGACCGTTGCGACGGTCGAAGGTGCGGGAAGCATGACGTACGCGCCGACTGGTTACGGCTCCCACTCCGTGCGGGTGGCGGGACGCCGCGCTGACGGTCAGCTGTCGGATTACGGTTCCTACTCCTTCGACCTGTACGCCAGGTAGACAGCAGTCCGGTGAACACCCCCATGTCACGCGGTTTCGGTGCCGCGAGGGTGGAGACATGGGGACTTCAAAACTTCTGGTGGCCGCGTCAGTCGTGCTGGTACGCCACCGGAGTGCTCGCCGTCAGCGACTCTTCGCGCGCCCGTGCGGGCGTCGGTGCGGCTGGAAATCGTGAGCCCGTCCCGTGGAACGCTCGGCTGCCGCGACTCGCGGCGTCCAAGCGCGTGGCCATCGCCGTGATGGGCGATCCAGCCGTAGAACCCCGGCAGGAGTCGAACCTGCGTCTCCGGCTTCGGACGCCGGTGTCGTGTCCGTTGGACCACGAGGGTGTGGCGGAGGATGCAGGATTCGAACCTGCGCGGCGCTCGCGCGCCGACCACCGTTTTCGAGACGGATGCCTTACCGGGCTCGGCCAATCCTCCTCAGGACGCGGAGGGCGCGCGGATCGAACGCGCGCCGGGCGTGCTGCCCGGACCACGGATTAGCAATCCGGTGCCTTACCACTCGGCCAGCCCTCCCCCGTCCTGCGTGGCTCCCCAGGGAGTCGAACCCTGACCACCGGGTCTTCACCCCGGTGCTCTTCCAGTTGAGCTAAAGAGCCTTGCGCGCTCCGAAGAGCGCCTTGCGAAAAGTCGGATGCCCGCGAGTCGAACGCGGTATGTCCTCATCCCAAATGAGGCGGGTTAGCCGTCTCCCTCGCACCCGGAAGTACCCCTGCCAGGAGTCGAACCTGAATCTCGGCGTTCGTAGCGCCGCACTCTTTCCATTGAGCTACAAGGGCATGAATTAAAAGCGCACTGAATAGAGAGAGCCGCCCTGCTCGGTTTCCCGAGGGGCGGCTCCCTAGAACATGACGCACTACCAGGTCATGGTGGGGAGCCAGTGCCGCTCACCTGCGAAAACGGTCGCGGGGACGGTCGACGTGAGCTGAATCGGCTGCTCATGGCGTTCCCCCTTCCGTCTCGATGTTGGACCAAGTATTACGGGCGGACCCGCCGCGCGTCAATCATTTATCAGGAGCGTTCGTAGGTCATGAACGAAACCCCGCTCTCGAACAGCTGCGCGTTCGTCCGCGCGAACGTGGTGATGTCGGCCTTCCCGTCGAACAACGGGATTCCGCGCCCGAACACCACCGGGTGAATCTTCAGGAGCAACGTGTCGATCAACGGCAGCAGCTCCGCGGCCAGCTTGCCGCCGCCGCACAGCCAGATGTCGAGGCCGTCCTCTTCCTTCAGCTCACGCACGCGGCCGACGACGTCCTGGCGGATCACCGCGACGTCGTGCGGGGTGTCGATCAACGACGACGACACGACGAACTGCCGCAGGTGCGCGTAGGGCGACGGCAGGCCGCCGGGCACCTGGTAGGTGTGGCGGCCCATCAGCACCGTGTCGAAGTGGCGGTTCGGCGCGTCCTGCAGGCCGAGCGCCTCGCGGAACTGGGTCGGCAGCGTGTCCGGGTACTCGGCGTTGATGCCGGCCATGTGGTCGCCTTCGAAGACGAACCCGTCGAAGGTCCCGTCCTCGGCCGCGATGAACCCGTCCAGCGTCACTGCCACGTAGTAGACGAGCTTTCGCATACAGATCATCCCTGTGTTTGTTGGCCGCTGCTCCGCAGACGGCGGCGAGTTCGTCGGACACGAACTCGCGTTCTCGAACCACGACAACTGTAGTACTATGACTGTAGTGGTTGTCAAGGAGGATCCGTGGTCAAGAACGAAGCCCGGCGAACGGCGCTGCTGGACGCGGCGATCGACGTCCTGTCGGAGGAAGGCGCGCGGGGCCTGACCTACCGCGCGATCGACGCCAAGGCGGGAGTGCCCGCTGGTACGGCGTCCAACTACTTCGCCAACCGCGACGACCTCATGTCGGAGGTGGCGATCAGGGTCAACCAGCGGCTCATGCCGTCCGACGAGTCGATCGCGGAGTCGCTGGCCATGCCGCGCGACAAGGCGCTCACGCTCAAGTTCATGCACGACATCGTCAAACGGGCGGACGCCGACAAGGCCTGCTACCTGGCGATGATGGAGCTGCGGCTCGAGGCCACCAGGAGGCCGGACCTGCGGACCGCGCTCACGAAAACGGTCGCCGACAACCTCGAGTTCAACATCTCGTTCAACGAGGACTCGAAGCTGCCCGGCGACCGGATGACCGTCGTCTCGCTGTACTTCGCGATGACCGGGTTGATCTACGAACGGCTGACGCTGCCCGGCATCGTGGAGCCGATGGACCTCGACGAGCTCATCGAGGTCCTGGTCGACCGCGCTATCGGCTGAGGGGCCCGCCGGTGATCGTCAACGACACGGCGATCACCACGATGCCCAAGGTCGAGTAGAGAAAAGCGTCCATGCCACGCCCGCGGATCTTGATCAGACCGGCCTGCTCGTCGGTCACCAGGATCCGCAGCACGGCCGCCACCAGCAACGACACGCCCAAAAGCACCGCGCCCTGCCGCCAGTGGTACTGGAAGATCCGCACCAGCCCGAGCACGCCGACCCCGAGCACCAGCGCGAACGGCAGGTGCTTCCCGGGGCCCGAGCGCCAGCGCTGTTCCGGCATGAGCGCCTCTGCGTCAGACCGTCGCATTGGCGCGCTCGGCGGCTTCGACGGTGTTGGTCAGCAGCATCGCGACGGTCATCGGGCCGGCGCCACCGGGGATCGGGGCGAGCCAGCCGGCCACCTCGCGGACCTCGGGGGCCACGTCACCGACGAGACCGGCCTCGGTGCGGGTGATGCCTACGTCGACCACGGCCGCGCCCGGCTTGACCATGTCCGCGGTGATCAGGCCCGGGCTGCCGGCGCCGGCGATCACGATGTCCGCGCGGCGCACCTCCGCCGCGAGGTCCTTGGTGCCGGTGTGGCACAGCGTCACGGTGGCGTTCTCGGAACGGCGGGTCAGCAGCAGGCCGATCGGGCGGCCGACGGTGACGCCGCGGCCGATGACGGTGACGTTCGCGCCCGCGATCGGCACCTCGTAGCGGCGCAGCAGCTCCACGATGCCGCGCGGCGTCGCGGGCAGTGCGGCCTCCTCGCCGAGCACCAGCTTGCCGAGGTTGACCGGGTGCAGGCCGTCGCCGTCCTTGGCCGGGTCGATGCGCTCCAGGATCGCGTTCGCGTTGAGGTGCCTGGGCAGCGGCAGCTGGACGATGTACGCGGTGACCTCGGGGTTCGCGTTCAGCTCGTCGATGACGGCTTCCAGTTCCTGCTGCGTGATCGACTCGGGCAGGTCGCGCCGGATCGACTTGATGCCGACCTTCTCGCACGCCTTGTGCTTGCCCTTGACGTACGAGTGCGAGCCGGGGTCGTCGCCGACCAGCACGGTGGCCAGGCCCACGGAGCCGGGCAGCGCGGCAACCCGCGCCTTCAGGTCCTCGAACAGCGCGTTCCGGGTTTCGTTGCCGTTGAGCAGCGTCGCAGTCACGCCTTCATCCTCCCACTGGGCAACGCGGCGACGCCCACCGACACCAGCGTCAGCACCACGCCGATGACCGTCGGCAACGCCAGGTGCCCGCTCACCCCGTCCAGCAGCACAGCCCCGATGAGCTGCCCGCACACCGCGCACAGCCCGACCATCAGCACGCCGATGAACCGCACCGACACGATCGCGCCGCCCACCCCGACGATGCCGAGCAACCCGCCGAGGTACAGCCACCACTGCGCCGGCAACGAGGCCACTCCGCGGGCGGCCACCAGGTTCACGACCAGCAGCGCGGCCGTGCCCGTGGTGAAGTTCACCAAGATCGTCGCCACCGAGTGCCCGGCGGCCTCGCGCACCAGCCCGTTCACCGCCTGCTGCCAGCCCATCAGCAACCCGGCGACCAGCGGCAGCACCGCGAGCCACAACGCGTCCGGCGACGTGAACCGAGCGGACACCGCGACCACCACCGCGACGACACCGACCGCCGCGCCGAGCACCCGCGTCACCGTCAACGGCTTCGGCTCGCCAGGCCCGATGCCCCACCGGTCGACGACCAGGCTGCTCACCACCTGCCCGACGACCACGGCGACCGTGAACACCGCCACACCGATCGTCGCGATGGCGACGCCCTGCGACGCCACCAGGAACGCGCCCACGACTCCGCCGACGCACTCCCACCACCGGATCCGCCGGTGCGCCAGCGCGTCTCGCAGCCGGAGCAGCCCGTCCCGGCCGGACTGTCGCGACAGGACCGCCACCACCAGCATCAGCCAGCCGCCGCCAAATGAGATGAGCGCGGCGACGAAACCGTTCTGCAACGACTCGGCGAGTGATCCGTTGACGCGCCCCTGGACCGCGACGGCCACTCCGCCGATCGCGGCCAGCACACCGCCGGTCACCTGCGCGGACCGGGACAACGGCTCCTCCAGCGGGGACGGACGTGTTCTTGATCAGCTTTAACCCGGCGGGTTCACCGCGTTATGGTCGGGTCTCCACCGTTCGGCGCAGCGGCGGGGGACGTGTGCGATCCGGCGATTTGCAGGGGAAGATGTTGGCGTGTCCGAGCCGAAGCCGTTGAACCCTACCGAGCAGGACGCTCTGGTGAAGCAGATCGGCCTGACTCTCATGCGGGCCGCTCCAGAGGACTGGCGCAGTGTGATCGCGCAGTACCGAGCCACCGGCCGGTACTTCGAGCTGGAATCCGAGATGCGGCTGCAGGACGGCTCCTCGCATTCCTGGGCGCCGCCGCAGGAGGTGGCGTCCCTGTTCGCCCGGTTGCGGGCGGGCATGCACCGCGAGGGCAGGGGCAGCTGGACGAACGCCCGCTACCAGCTGGATCACCCGTCGAGCTACAACCTCGACTTCGACCGAGCCGAACCGAGCTGGCAGACGCCTCCTCCGCAGCAGGCGTACTTCGACGAGATGCGGTTCTTCCCGCGTGCCGACGAGAACCTCCCGGACTGGCTGCGCCGCAGGCTGAACCCGCCGACGCCGGTGTTCCGCACGGTCCGGGTGTTCGACGGGGCCGGGCCGAACGGCCGTCCGTCGGTCAACCGCCCGCCGGTGCCGGAGCCCGAGGTCGCGCCGCTGCTGACGTACCTGTCGAACGCGCCGGTCGCCGTGGCCGGACGTGGCTTCGACGCGGACGTGCTCGCACCGGACGCGCCGCAGGTCGTGCCGTCCGGGTTCCAGACCGACGGCGCGTGGATCTGGCCCGCGGGAGTCTCCTACTACCTGCGCAAGTACGGCGTGCCGCCGGAGCCGGAGCTGGTCGAACGCGCGCGTGCCGCCGGTTTCAGCCTGCCGGAGGTGACCGAGGAGTCGAGGCTCGCCGCCGCCGCGAACATCGGCGCGCCCGCCGCGCCTCCCGGAACCCAGCTGCTCGAACCGGAGCCGGAACCCGCGCCCGAACCGGAACCTCAGGCCGACGCCACGCAGTTCGTGCAGGCGCCGACCTTCGAGGCCGAGGAGGAGGCGGAGGAGTACGACTTCGAGCCGATGTACCCCGAGCCGCAGGAGGCCGAGGTCACGACCGAGCAGCCGCAGGTCCCGGCCGAGCCGGAGTCCGACTCCGACGACATCGGCGCGACGGTCGCCGTGCCGGTGCCGCTGCCGACCGCGGACGGCCCGCCCTACCGGGTGGTCTTCGACTCCGACGGCGTGCCCGAGCTCGACGAGAGGCGCCTGCGCGACACGTACGGCGCGGGCATGGACCTCTTCGCACCGCACCCGAGCGAGGTCGAGGAACCGGAGCCGGTCGTCAAGGCGGTGCCGGACGTGGCTCCCGAGCCCGTCGCCGAGGAACCGGTGGAAACCGAACTCGGCCACCAGGACGAACAAGATGTCGTGGACGCCGTCGACGAACCCGAGATCCCGACCGCCGGACCGGACGAGCCCGAGCTCCTCACACACCACCACGAGG
>JAVXWK010000429.1:0-4135 GCA_032230575.1 Pseudonocardiales bacterium
TATCGGCGCGGGCCCCCCGATCAGATTGGCGGGGGTTTGGGGGCAGCGCCCCCAAGGGAAAGCACGCAACCGCAAGGCGCATCTCGCAAGGCGACCACCGGCAAGGAACGCGTACGGAACGGGACACGCCCTGAGCAAGGCGCCCACCCGACAAAGTCGCGGAACGCACGCAACGGGACACGCCCAGACCAAGGCGACCACCCACGCACCCCGACACGCACGCTGACGCAGGGGTCCCCCCGATCCGGGAACCCCTACATCACAACGTACTCAGCAGGTCCGACAGAAACCTAAGCCCGAAACCTAAGCCCGAAACCTCAAGCCGACTCGCGCCGAACCAGCACAGTAGGCAGCATCTGCTTCTTCGACTTGACCGTCTCATCCCGAAGCAGCTTCATCAGATGCTCAACCATGTGCTTGACCTGCTCATCAGAATCCTGCCGCACAGAAGTCAACGGCGGAGCCGTGTGCTCGGCAATCGCGACGTGGTCGTCGAACCCGACCACGGCAACATCCTGAGGCACCCGCCGCCCAGCCTCTTGCAAAGTCTCCAACGCCCCAGCAGCCATCAAGTCGGAAGCCACGAACACAGCGTCCAAAGCCGGGATCTTCGCCAGCAACGCGGACATGGCCTTCCGCCCGCCCTCACGCGTGAACCCACCGTCCTCGGTGAGCTTCGCGGCCCCCTTGTCGTCCAACGACAAAGCGGCCTTGAACCCGTTCAACCGATCAATGGCGGACAACTCGTCCAACGGCCCGGAGACGTGCACGATCTTCTTGCGCCCGAGCGACTTCAGGTGCTCGGTGGCCAGCACGGCGCCACCCTCGTTGTCGTTGTCCACGAGGTGCATCCCCCGCAACGACCCCCAGGGCTTACCGGCGTAGACCACCGGCAACGGCAGCTTCTTCACGATCGAGACGAGCTCGTCATTGCGGTGCGGCGCGAACACCAGCGCCCCGTCCACGTGCCCGCCGGCCAGGAACCGGTGCGCGCGAGCCTGATCGTCAGGCGAGTGCACCAGCATCAGCACCATCTGGACGTCGACGTCCGCGAGAGCACGCGCCCCCGCCCGGATCAGCCGGGCGAAGTGCGGGTCGTCGAAGATCTTGGGCTCCGGCTCGGAGAACACCACCGCGACAGCACCCGTGCGACGCGTGACCAACGCCCGAGCGGCGCGGTTCGGCTGGTAGCCCAGAGCGAGCACGGCGGCGTTGACGGCCTCCAGCGCTTCGGGACTGACCCGCGGCGACGCGTTCAGCACTCGTGACGCCGTGGCGCGGCTGACCCCAGCCCTCGCGGCCACGTCCTCCAACGTCGGACGCGCGTGGTTGGACACGTGCACCACCACTCCTCGATGAAAACCTTTGAGCCGCCGGTCAGCTTAGCCGCAAGCGATCTCCGAGGAGGGTTTCCGCGCTGTTCATCGTGTTTTTTCAGCTACAACCGTCGCAATTGGCGTCTTCAGGGCACGCCCGCGCGGCGCAATCGAAACCCGGAGCAGGCCGTCCTCCCGGCGTGTCGTGGCCGGTAGACCGGCACGAGCGGCCGTCCGCACGAGAGCGCTTTCCGACGGCAGGCACCACGCGACGAGCTCGCGGTAACCGGCGGCGCGGGCGTCGCAGGCCAGTGCGCCGAGCATCGCCGCGCCGACGCCTCGGTGCTGCCACGCGTCCTCGACCAGCAGCGAGACCTCCGCGCAGTCCGGTGTGCCGGTGTGGATGAGCTGGCCCAGCGCCACGACCTGGTCCGCGCACTGCGCGACGATCGTGGTGCCGCGCGGCGGGCTGAGCAGACGGTGCAGCCAGCGGCGGGGCAGCGTGCGCATGCCGGAGTGGTAGCGGTTGAACAACGTCGTCATGGAACAGCGGGTGTGCAGATCGGCGACGGCGTCCTCGTCCGCGGCGGTCCCGGGGCGCAGAACCAGTGCCACCCCGTCGTCGCTGAGCATTCCGCGCATCGCGGGTGCCGGCGTGTCCAGGAGGTCGAGCAACGCCTGTGCTCGCGCGACCTCGACCTGGGTGAGCCTGCTCCAGCCGCGCCGCACCACCAGGTCGCCCAGCTGGACCTGACCTTCACCAGCTTCGCCTTGGGTGACCGAGTCGGCGGCCAGCACCTGGCGAAGCGCCTCGGCGGTCCTGTCCGGTTCGGCCAGCGCCATCTTGGCGGCTCGCAGCACCGCGGTCGGTTCGTCCACCAGATCCCTGAGATCGGCTCCCGTGATCCCGACGCACCTGCCGCCCTCGCCGCGCACGGCCTCGACGAGGTCGGCGGGCAGCACTCCCTCGCCCGCCCGCACGACGATCTCGTCCAGCACTCCGCCGGGGACGGGGATCACGTGCAGCGCGAGCACGTTGCAGTCGGCCGCGGCCAGCCGGATGGTGACGCGGGCGAGCGCGCCGGGGCTGTCGCTGAGTTCGAAGCGCATGCGCCAGGTCGTGGTCATGCGTCAAGAGTTCACCGAGCTTGTTGCCTCGAGACGAACCACGGGTAAAACGATCGTCATAGGGTCGCGGCATGAGGAGAACTCTGGCCGCGGGCCTCACCCTGCTCACCGTCACCGCGCTGGCCACGCCCACCGCCGCCGCTCCCGAAGTGGCGGCCCAGAAGGGCGAGAAGCAGGCCACTCTGACGAACTTCGCGTCACTGCCAGCGGAGACCTACCTGCCCGGCAGCGAGCCGAGCGGCGCCGCATTGGGCACGACTCCGATCAACGGGGTCACGCCCCCGTTCGCCGACCAGCCGATCCAGGGCTTCAGCGGCCTGGTCCGCAACAACGACGGCACGTTCGACGTCATCTCGGACAACGGCTACGGCGCCAAGGCCAACAGCGCCGACTGGCTTCTCCGCATCAACCGCATCGCGCCGAACTTCGAGACCGGCGCGGTCGACGTCGTCGGCGGCATCACACTCACCGATCCCTCCGGCCACATCCCGTTCCCGCTGACCAGGCCGGACCGCGTGATCACCGGTGCGGACATCGACATCGAGTCGGTCACCAGGGGTTCCGACGGCACCTACTGGATGGGCGACGAGTTCGGCCCGTACCTGCTGCACTTCGACCGCGCGGGCCGCCTGATGGCGCCGCCGGTCCCGCTGCCGGGTGTGCGCGCACCCGAGAACCCCGCCGGCAACCCGAACCTGGGCGGCAGCAAGGGCTTCGAGGGCATCACGCTGTCCCCCGACGGCAAGACGATCAACGCGCTGCTGGAGGGCACGGTCGCCGGCGACACGCCAGGCACGCTGCGCCTCAACGAGTTCGGCATCGCCGGCAACGCCTTCACCGGCAGGACGTGGAAGTACCAGCTGGAAGACCCGGGATTCGCGATCGGTGACGCCATCGCCGTCGACGGCAACCGGTTGCTGATCATCGAACGCGACAACGGGCAGGGCGCGGACGCGAAGCACAAGCGCGTCTACCTCGCCGACAAACGCGACCGGAACAACGACGGCAAGCTCGACAAGACACTCGTCGCCGATCTGCTGAACATCGCGAACCCGAAGAACGTCGGCGGTCAGGCGAACCCGTTCAAGTTCCCGTTCGTCACGATCGAGGACGTCACGATCCTCGACGACCGCACGCTCGCGATCCTCAACGACAACAACTTCCCGTCGTCGTCGGGCCGCACTCCGGGCAAGCCGGACAACAACGAGTTCATCACCATCAGGCTCGCGGACAACCTGCACGCAGACCCGAGGGTCCTGCGCAGGCGCTGAACAAGAGAGCGCTCTCACCTGCGGGACAGATGTATCCGCAGGTGAGAGCGCCTAGGCCCCCTCGGCCCGTCCTATCGGCTAAACGGTGTAGCCGTGCGCGGGAAGCCCGTTCTGCCCGATGATCCGGGACAACGTGACCGCGCTTTCCTTGACCGTGCGCCGCTGCGTCTCGAAGTCGACGTGCACGATCCCGAACCGCTGCGAGTACCCGGCCGCCCACTCGAAGTTGTCGAGCAGCGACCACGCCAGGTAGCCGCGGATGTCGGCACCCTCCGAGATCGCCCTGTGCACCGCGCGCACGTGGTCCACCAGGTACTTCGTCCGCTCGACGTCGACCACACGACCCACCGGGTCCACGACGTCGGGGAACGCGGACCCGTTCTCCGTGACCACCAGCGGCACCCCGCCGGCGTCGCGGGA
>JAVXWK010000440.1:0-17208 GCA_032230575.1 Pseudonocardiales bacterium
AGTTGCTGCGGGGTTCGGCGGCCGCGGGCGCCACTCGACCGGAGACGCTGGACCCCCTGAATGCAGCAGTGGCTCCCTCGCGTCCTCAGGGCGACTAACAGGACGTGAGGGAGCCGCTGCTCCAAAAGGGTGAGAGCTCAGTCTTCCTTCGCGGGGCGGGCCTCGGGAGGCAGCACGCCCCAGTCGATGAGCTGCTCGGTGAGCTCGCCCGGCGTCATGTCGTAGATGATCGCGAGCGAGCGCAGGTCCTCGGTGCGGATGGAGAGGACCTTGCCGTTGTAGTCACCGCGCTGCGACTGGATGGTCGCGGCGTAGCGGGCCAGTGGGCCCACCTTCTCGACCGGCAGCTGCTGGAGCCGTTCCAGGTTGATCACGATCTTGGTGGCCGGCTCGGCACCCGACGGCACGCGGCCCTCGGGCAGGAGCTCGGCGACGGGAACCCCGTAGAAGTCGGCCAGCTCGGCCAGCTTCTGCACGGTCACCGCGCGGTCACCGCGCTCGTAGGAGCCGACGACCACGGCCTTCCAGCGACCGCCGGACTTCTGCTCGACGCCGTGCAGGGACAGACCCTGCTGCTGGCGGATAGCGCGGAGCTTGGCCCCCAGCGCCTTGGCGTAGTCGCCCATGTGGCGGTTCTCCGTTCATTCGCCCCGTCAGCAGTACGGCCGTGCTTCGGGGAGGCTTAGATCGATACGCAGAGTAATGATTACTCGCCGTGGTCGACAGGTCAAGCTGATCTCAGGGAGAGACGCGCGCCACGCCTGCGACACCACTCGGATGGTTGACCGTCCGTAGGTGATACGGTGCAGGTCAGCCTAGTTGTTCATAGGTGTCCGACGTCCTTTAAGGACCCGTCCAGTGAGGCGGGGAAGGAGGTCCAGCCGTGGCGTCACGTCAACGTGGCGCGACGGATCCGGCCGGGGATCGCGAGATTCTCTCGGCCGGTGATGTCGCGCGCACTGTCGCCCGAATGGCCCATCAGATCATCGAGAAGACCGCTCTCGATGCACCGAGCGCACCCGACGTCGTCTTGATGGGTATTCCCAGCCGGGGAGCCCCTCTGGCCCGTCGCCTGGCCGCTAAGATCGCCGAATTTTCCGGCAGGCACGTCCACGAGGGCACTCTCGACATCACCCTCTACCGAGACGACCTCCGCCGAGGCCCGACGAGGCCGCTCGAAGCCACGAAGCTGCCCGAGGGCGGCATCGACGACAAGCTCGTCGTGCTCGTGGACGACGTGCTGTTCTCCGGCCGCACCATCCGCGCCGCGCTCGACGCCCTGCGCGACCACGGCCGTCCCCGCGCGGTGCAGCTCGCCGTGCTGGTCGACCGAGGCCACCGCGAACTGCCGATCCGCGCGGACTACGTGGGCAAGAACCTGCCGACCTCCAAGACGGAGGACGTCGTGGTGATGCTGGACGAGTTCGACGGCCGCGACGGAGTGGTGCTGAAGTGAAGCACCTGCTCTCCACCGACGGTCTCGACCGCGACCAGGCCATCGCGATCCTCGACACCGCCGACCGCCTCAAGCAGGCGCTGCTCGGCCGTGAGGTCCGCAAGCTGCCGACACTTCGCGGCCGCACCGTGATCACGATGTTCTACGAGAACAGCACGCGCACGCGGGTCTCGTTCGAGATCGCGGGCAAGTGGATGTCCGCGGACGTGATCAACGTCAGCAGCTCCGGTTCCAGCGTCAGCAAGGGTGAGTCGCTGCGGGACACCGCGCTGACCCTGCAGGCCGCCGGTGCGGACTGCGTGATCGTGCGGCACCCGGCGTCCGGCGCGGCGCATCGTCTCGCGGGCTGGCTCAAGCACACCAACACGTCCGTGGTGAACGCGGGCGACGGCATGCACGAGCACCCGACGCAGGCTCTGCTCGACGCCGCCACGTTGCGCGACCGGCTCGGCAGTCTCGACGGCCGCCGCGTCGCGATCGTCGGCGACGTGCTGCACAGCCGGGTCGCCCGGTCGAACGTGCACCTGCTCACCACGCTCGGTGCCGAGGTCACGCTCGTCGCCCCGCCCACGCTGCTGCCGACGGGCGTGGAGAAGTGGCCGGTCACGGTCTCGCACGAGATCGACTCCGAGCTGGCCTCGCAGGACGCGGTGATGTTGCTGCGCGTGCAGGCCGAGCGGATGCACGGCGGGTTCTTCCCGAGCGCCCGCGAGTACTCGATCGCCTACGGCCTCAACGAGCGGCGCCTGAAGCTGCTGCCCGAGCACGCCGTCGTGCTGCACCCCGGCCCGATGCTGCGCGGCATGGAGATCGCCTCCGTCGTCGCCGACAGCCCGCAGGCCGCCATCACCGAGCAGGTCCGCAACGGTGTCCACGTGCGCATGGCCGTGCTGTACCACTTGCTCGCCCACGAGGAGGAAAACGCGTGAAACCCTTGCTTCTCAAGGGAGTTAGGCCCTACGGCGAGGGGGAACCGATCGACCTGCTGATCCGCGACGGCGTGATCGCAGAGGGTACGGATTCCGACGCCGAGATCATCGAAGGCAACGGCGCTGTGTTGCTGCCGGGCTTTGTGGACCTCCACACCCACCTGCGTGAGCCGGGTCGCGAAGACACCGAGACCATCGAAACGGGGTCGCGTGCAGCCGCTCTCGGTGGCTACACCGCCGTTTTCGCGATGGCCAACACGGACCCGGTCGCCGACAACGCGGTGATCGTCGAGCACGTCGCCCGTCGCGGCCAGGAGGTCGGCCTCGTCGACGTCCACCCGGTCGGCGCCGTCACCGTCGGCCTGAAGGGCGAGAAGCTCGCCGAACTGGGCACGATGGCCAACTCCAAGGCCAACGTGCGGGTGTTCTCCGACGACGGCCACTGCGTGCACGACCCGTTGATCATGCGCCGCGCCCTCGAGTACTCGAAGGCCCTCAACGCCGTGATCGCCCAGCACGCCGAGGAACCGCGCCTCACGATCGGTGCCCAGGCGCACGAGGGCGAGAACGCGTCACGGCTCGGTCTGCAGGGCTGGCCCGCCGCGGCCGAGGAGTCGATCGTCGCCCGCGACTGCCTGCTCGCGAAGCAGGTCGACGCGAAGCTGCACGTCTGCCACGTCAGCACGACCGGCACGGCGGACGTCCTGAAGTGGGCGAAGGCACGCGGCACCAAGGTGTCCGCCGAGGTCACCCCGCACCACCTGATCCTGACCGACGACCGGCTCTCCACCTACGACCCGGTGAACAAGGTCAACCCGCCGCTGCGCACGCAGTCCGACGTCGACGCGCTGCGGCAGGCGCTGGCGGACGGCACCATCGACTGCGTCGCCACGGACCACGCCCCGCACGCGATCCAGGACAAGGACTGCGAGTGGTCGGCCGCGCGGCCGGGCATGCTCGGTCTGCAGACCGCTCTGGGCATCGTCGTCGAGACGATGGTCAAGACCGGCCTGCTGGACTGGCGCGGCGTCGCACGGGTGATGAGCGAGAAGCCCGCCGAGATCGCCGGACTGACCGACCAGGGCCGTCCGATCGCGGTCGGTGAGCCCGCGAACCTCGTGCTGGTCGACCCGGACGCGACGTGGACGGTGAACGGCGCGGAGCTCGCGAGCATCGCGGGCAACACCCCGTTCGAGGGCATGGAGCTGCCCGGCGCGGTGACGGCGACCATCTTGCGTGGCCGCGTCACGGCACTGGCGGGAAGGATTGCCGAATGACCCGCGTGCTGCTCGTACTTGCCGTCTTCCTGTTCTTCGCACTGTGTGTGTACGGCATGTGGCAC
Organism: Pseudonocardiales bacterium; assembly: GCA_032230575.1. Lineage (GTDB taxonomy): Bacteria > Actinomycetota > Actinomycetes > Mycobacteriales > Pseudonocardiaceae > Lentzea. The sequence continues at coordinate 3,728 of JAVXWK010000440.1, forward strand.
GGCTGGAAGCGACGCCAGGCCAAGCAGGCCGACCTGCCCGCGTTCCCGTCGACTCCCGAAAAGCTCGGTGAGGCGAAGCTCGCGACCACGGGCGTCTACATCGGAACGACGAACGCGGGCAACTGGCAGGACCGCGTCCAGGTCGGCGACATCGGGCACCGCGCAGAGGCGACGCTGAGCCTGGTGCCGGAGGGCGTCGCGATCGAACGCGTTGGTGCGACACCGATCTTCATCCCCGCCGAGTCCATCCGGGACGCCCGCACCGACCGCGGGCTGGCCGGGAAGGTCATGTTCAGCGAAGAGGGACTTCTGGTGGTCCAGTGGGAAAACGAAGGCCACCTCTTCGACACGGGTTTCCGTGGCGATGACAAGAACGTTTACGACGAATTGGTTGCAACGCTCAGCCAAAAGGCCATTGAACACGGAGGCAAGGCGTGACGAACGCGGCATTGGTGCTGGAAGACGGTCGCGTCTTCCGCGGTGAGGCGTACGGAGCGACCGGCGTCTCGCTCGGCGAGGTCGTGTTCTCCACGGCCATGACGGGCTACCAGGAAACCCTGACGGACCCGTCCTACCACCGCCAGATCGTGGTGCAGACCGCGCCGCAGATCGGCAACACCGGCTGGAACGACGAGGACGACGAGTCGTCGAGGATCTGGGTCGCCGGGTACGTCGTCCGCGACCCCGCGCGCACGCCGTCGAACTGGCGGTCCAGGCGAGGCCTCGACGAGGAACTGACCAACCAGGGCATCGTCGGCATCGCGGGCCTCGACACCCGCACGCTGACCCGCCACATCCGCGAGCAGGGCGCGATGCGGGCCGGTGTCTTCTCCGGTTCCGAGCTGTCCGACGACGCGTCGATGGTCGAGCAGGTCAAGGCGTCCGCGCAGATGATCGGCGCGAACCTCGCGGTCGACGTCACCACGGACGAGCCGTACGTGGTCGAGGCGATCGGCGAGAAGAAGTTCACCGTCGCGGCGCTCGACCTGGGCATCAAGTCGAACACCCCGCGGATGATGGCGGCGCGTGGCATCGAGGTGCACGTGCTGCCGTTGACCAGCTCCTTCGAGGACATCCTGAAGGTCAGCCCGGACGGGTTGTTCCTGAGCAACGGACCGGGCGACCCGGCCACGCAGGACCACGCCATCGCACTGACCAAGGAGGCGCTGGGCCGCGAGCTGCCGCTGTTCGGCATCTGCTTCGGCAACCAGATCCTGGGCCGCGCGGTCGGCCGTGGGACGTACAAGATGCGCTACGGCCACCGCGGCATCAACATCCCGGTGATCGACGTGGCCACCGGCAAGGTCGCCATCACCTCGCAGAACCACGGGTTCGCGCTGGAGGGCACGCCGGGGGAGGAGTTCTCCTCGGAGTTCGGCCGGGCCGTGCTGTCGCACTACTGCCCCAACGACGGCACCGTCGAGGGCGTCCGGCTGCTCGACGCGCCGGCGTTCTCCGTGCAGTACCACCCCGAGGCGGCGGCCGGTCCGCACGACGCGGCGCCCCTGTTCGACGAGTTCGTGACCATGATGAACGGTGGCCGCTGACATGCCCAAACGCGAAGATTTGAAGCACATCCTGGTCATCGGCTCCGGTCCGATCGTCATCGGTCAGGCGTGCGAGTTCGACTACTCCGGCACGCAGGCGTGCCGGGTGCTGCGGGAGGAGGGCATCAGGGTCAGCCTGGTGAACTCCAACCCGGCGACGATCATGACGGACCCCGAGTTCGCCGACGCCACCTACATCGAGCCGATCACGGCCGAGTTCGTGGAGAAGGTCATCGCGCAGGAGCGTCCGGACGCGATCCTGGCGACGCTGGGCGGTCAGACGGCGCTCAACACGGCCATCGCGCTGCACGAGCGCGGCGTGCTGGAGAAGTACAACGTCGAGCTGATCGGCGCGGACATCGACGCGATCCAGCGTGGTGAGGACCGGCAGATCTTCAAGGACCTGGTGCGCCGCATCGGTGCCGAGGTCCCGCGTTCGGCCGTGTGCAACACGATGGAAGAGGTCCGCAAGACCGTCGCGGACCTCGGTCTGCCGGTGGTCATCCGGCCGTCGTTCACCATGGGCGGCCTGGGTTCCGGCATGGCGTACACGCCTGAGGACCTGGAGCGGCTCGCCGCCATCGGCCTGGAGGAGTCTCCGGTCACCGAGGTGCTCATCGAGGAGAGCGTGCTCGGGTGGAAGGAGTACGAGCTCGAGCTCATGCGCGACCGCAACGACAACGTGGTCGTCATCTGCTCGATCGAGAACATCGACCCGATGGGCGTGCACACGGGTGACTCGGTGACGGTCGCGCCCGCGATGACGCTGACCGACCGCGAGTACCAGCACATGCGCGACGTCGGCATCCAGGTCATCCGCGAGGTCGGCGTCGACACGGGTGGCTGCAACATCCAGTTCGCGATCCACCCGGACAACGGGCGCATGGTCGTCATCGAGATGAACCCGCGGGTGTCGCGGTCGTCGGCTCTCGCCTCGAAGGCGACGGGTTTCCCGATCGCCAAGATCGCCGCGAAGCTCGCCATCGGCTACACGCTCGACGAGATCACCAACGACATCACGGGGGAGACCCCGGCGTCGTTCGAGCCGACGCTCGACTACGTGGTCGTGAAGGCTCCCCGGTTCGCCTTCGAGAAGTTCCCCGGTGCCGATCCCACTCTGACGACCACGATGAAGTCGGTCGGCGAGGCCATGTCGATCGGCCGGAACTTCGTCGAGGCGCTGGGCAAGGCGCTGCGTTCGCTGGAGACGAAGGCCACCGGGTTCTGGACCCAGCCCGACCCGGAGGACGCGACTCTCGAGTCCACGCTGAAGCAGTTGGAGCGTGGCCACGACGGCCGCCTCTACACGGTCGAGCGTGCTCTCCGGCTCGGTGCGTCCATTGAGGACGTCTACAACGCGTCCGGCATCGACCCGTGGTTCATCGAGCAGATCGAGTGGCTCGGAACCCTGCGCCAGGAGCTGCTGGACGCGCCGGTGCTGGACGAGCCGTTGCTGCGCAAGGCGAAGCGCGCCGGCCTGTCCGACCGGCAGATCTCCGTGATGCGGTCGGAGCTGGCCGGTGAGGACGGCGTGCGCACGCTGCGGCACCGTCTGGGCGTGCGACCGGTTTACAAGACGGTCGACACGTGCGCCGCGGAGTTCAAGTCCGAGACGCCGTACCACTACTCCGCGTACGAGCTGGACCCGAACGCCGAGTCCGAGGTCGCGGAGCAGCGGGAGAAGCCGAAGGTGCTGATCCTGGGCTCCGGTCCGAACCGCATCGGGCAGGGCATCGAGTTCGACTACTCGTGCGTCCACGCCGCGATGGCGTTGCGGGAGGCCGGGTACGAGACGGTCATGGTCAACTGCAACCCGGAGACCGTGTCGACGGACTACGACACGTCGGACCGGCTGTACTTCGAGCCGCTGACGTTCGAGGACGTGCTCGAAGTCGTGCACTCCGAGCAGCGTTCCGGCACCGTCGCTGGCGTGATCGTCCAGCTCGGCGGCCAGACGCCGCTGGGCCTGGCGCAGCGCCTGGCCGACGCCGGTGTGCCGATCGTGGGCACGACGCCCGAGGCGATCCACCTCGCCGAGGACCGCGGCCAGTTCGGCAAGGTGCTGAACCAGGCCGGGCTGCCCGCGCCGAAGTTCGGCACGGCCACGTCGTTCGAAGAGGCCAAGGAGATCGCGGACGAGATCGGTTACCCGGTCCTCGTGCGGCCCTCCTACGTGCTCGGCGGGCGCGGCATGGAGATCGTGTACGACGAGGAGTCGCTGTCGGGCTACATCGCCCGCGCGACCGAGGTGACGCCCGAGCACCCGGTGCTGGTCGACCGGTTCCTCGACGACGCCATCGAGATCGACGTCGACGCGTTGTGCGACGGCGACGAGGTGTTCATCGGCGGTGTGATGGAACACATCGAGGAAGCCGGTGTCCACTCCGGCGACTCGTCGTGCGCGCTGCCGCCGATCACGCTGGGCGCCTCCGACATCGAGAACGTCCGCCGTTCCACCGAGGCCATCGCGAAGGGCATCGGCGTGAAGGGGCTCCTGAACGTCCAGTACGCCCTCAAGGACGACGTCCTGTACGTCCTGGAGGCGAACCCGCGTGCGTCGCGCACGGTGCCGTTCGTGTCCAAGGCGACGGCTGTCTCGATGGCGAAGGCGGCGTCCCGGGTCATGCTCGGCGCCACGATCGCGGAGCTGCGGGCCGAGGGTCTGCTGCCCGCCACCGGTGACGGCGCCCGGCTGCCCGAGCACGCGCCGGTCGCGGTCAAGGAAGCGGTCATGCAGTTCCACCGCTTCCGCACGCCAGAAGGCCACGGCGTGGACTCGTTGCTGGGCCCGGAGATGAAGTCCACCGGCGAGGTCATGGGCATCGACTCGTCGTTCGGCAAGGCGTTCGCGAAGTCGCAGACGGCGTCCTACGGCTCGCTGCCGACGTCCGGCAAGGTGTTCGTGTCGTTCGCGAACCGCGACAAGCGCGCGATGATCTTCCCGGTCAAGCGCCTCGCCGACCTCGGTTTCCAGATCCTCGCGACCTCCGGCACGGCGGAGGTGTTGAAGCGCAACGGGATCGCGTGCACCGAGGTGCGCAAGCACTTCGAGGGCGAGGGCAACGTCGTCGACATGATCCTGGCCGGCGAGATCGACATGATCTTCAACACGCCGTACGGCAACAGCGGCCCGCGCATCGACGGGTACGAGATCCGCACCGCCGCCGTGGCGAAGGACATCCCTTGTGTCACCACGATCCAGGGCGCTGCCGCGGCCGTGCACGGCATCGAGGCGCTCATCCAGGGTGACATCGGGGTCCAGCCGCTGCAGGCGCTCCAGGCCGCTCTGAGGGAGGGCTCGTGACGTTCGGGCAACGGCTCACGAAAGCCGTTGAGGCGTATGGACCTCTGTGTGTGGGGATCGACCCGCATCCGTCGCTGCTGGACGCCTGGGGCCTCTCACGGACCGTTGAGGGGCTCGAACGGTTCGCTCTGACGGCCGTGGAGGCGTTCGGCGGCAAGGTGTCGATGGTGAAGCCGCAGGCGGCGTTCTTCGAGGCCTACGGGTCGCGTGGCGTCGCCGTGCTCGAACGGGTCATCGCCGAGCTGCGCGACTCCGGCACGCTGGTGCTGGTGGACGCCAAGCGCGGCGACATCGGCTCGACCATGGCGGCCTACGCCGAGGCGTACCTGGGCGACTCGCCGCTGGCAGGGGACGCCGTGACGCTGTCGCCGTTCCTCGGCTTCGGGTCGCTGCAGCCCGCGCTGGACACCGCCCGCGCGAACGGCCGCGGTGTCTTCGTGCTGGCGCTGACGTCGAACCCGGAGGGTGCCGAGGTCCAGCGGTCGGTTGCTCCGGACGGGCGAACCGTGGCGCAGACGATCATCGATTTCGCCACCGCTCGGAATTCCGGCATTTCTCCGTGCGGCGATGTTGGTCTCGTCGTGGGTGCCACGATCGGGGAAACGGATGTGGACCTCGCGGGGTTCAACGGACCCATCCTCGCGCCCGGTTTCGGCGCTCAGGGTGGCTCCGCGGCTGATCTAAAACGGCTCTTCGGACCCGACATGCGCAACGTCTTTCCGACTTCTTCACGAGATGTTCTCAGGCATGGTCCGGATGTATCGTCGCTGGTCAGCGCCGTGCAGAGGGTCCAGGACAGCCTCTGAGGAGGGGCGCGCCACAACTTCTCGGGGTGTGGCGCGCTCACCTGGGGAAACATGTGTTGGTAGGGTCCACGCCACCGGCTGCCCCGCTGGTCACCGGCCTCATAGCACACGTAACGTGGGCGACGAGTTGCCGGAGGCAGTGATCAGGCCGCCGGAGGGTGTTGGTACTACTACCACCCGCCGCATCACTCATGGCCGCTGAAGATTTCTTGACTGGGTCGCGTTGTACTCAGGCAATTGCGGTCTGTACGGTCGCGGCACCGATCCGAAAAGAATCCACACCACGGAGGAAATCGTGGCTCTTCCCCAGCTTACCGAGGAGCAGCGGGCCGCAGCGCTGGAGAAGGCTGCTGCCGCTCGTCGCGTTCGGGCTGAGCTCAAGGAGCGCCTCAAGCGTGGCGGCACGACCCTGACGGACGTGCTGAAGTCCGCCGAGAGCGATGAGATCCTTGGCAAGATGAAGGTGTCCGCGCTGCTCGAGGCTCTGCCGGGCGTCGGCAAGGTGCGCGCGCAGCAGATCATGGAGCGCCTTGAGATCGCTCCCAGCCGTCGCCTGCGCGGTCTTGGTGACCGTCAGCGCAAGGCCCTGCTCTCCGAGTTCAGCGGAGAGTGATTGGCACCGAGGCGGGGGCGGGTTCTGCCCGCTCCCGCCTCACCGTCTTGTCCGGGCCGTCGGGCGTGGGTAAATCCAGCGTCCTGGCGGAGCTGCGCAGGCAGCAACCCGATATCTACTTCTCCGTCTCGGCGACCACCAGGAAGCCGAGGCCGGGCGAGGTCGACGGAGTGCACTACCACTTCGTCGACCGCGAGAAGTTCCAGCAGATGATCGACGCCGGTGAGTTCCTCGAACACGCGGAGTTCGCCGGCAACTGCTACGGAACCCCCCGCAAGCCAGTCGAGGAAGCTCTTTCCGCAGGTCAGCCTGCACTCCTTGAGATCGAACTGCAGGGAGCGCGGCAGGTCCGCGTGGCAATGCCCGACGCCCAGCTGGTGATCCTGATGCCCCCGTCCTGGGAGCATCTGGTGGACCGGCTGACCGGCAGAGGCACCGAACATCCGGACGTCGTCGAACGCCGCCTCGAGATCGCCCGCGAGGAGCTGGCGGCCGAAAAGGAGTTCGACGAGGTCGTCGTGAACGCCGACGTGCAGTCGGCCGCGGCCGACTTGCTATCCTTGATGGTCGGACCACGAATCTCAGGAGTTTGAGAGTGATCACCCACACCGAGCTCGGTCATCTGACCGGTTCTCCGGAGGGCATCACCAACCCGCCGATCGACGACCTGCTTGAGCAGGTGAGCTCGAAGTACGCGTTGGTGATCTACGCAGCGAAGCGTGCCCGCCAGATCAACGACTACTACGCGCAGCTCGGCGAGGGCCTGCTCGAGTACGTCGGCCCACTCGTCGAGCCGGGCCCGCGTGAGAAGCCCCTCTCCATCGCCCTCCGGGAGATCCACGCGGGTCTTCTCGAGCACACCGAAGGCGAGTGACCGACTCGGGGTGAGTTCTGTCTGCGGAAAGCGCAGACCGAGCTCGTCGGTCAGTGTCTTGTGGGGGCCGAGCCCCCACACCCCACGGCCGGGGGCAAGCCCCCGGACCCCCAGCGGGGTTCCTCCTTCGTGAGGCGTGACCTCGCCGGTCGTTCCTCACAGGAGAGCTGTTGACTTCCGCTGCATCTGACGCTGATGCCCCCATCAAGCCCAGGATCATCCTTGGGGTTGGCGGGGGCATCGCCGCGTACAAGGCCTGTGAGGTTCTGAGGCGGCTCACCGAGTCCGGCCACTCCGTGCGGGTCGTCCCGACCGAGGGCGCGCTCAAGTTCGTGGGAGCCGCCACGTTCGAGGCGCTGTCCGGCCAGGTCGTGACCGCCGACCCGTTCGACGACGTGCACGAGGTCCCGCACGTCAAGCTCGGGCAGAACGCCGACCTCGTCGTGGTGGCCCCGGCGACGGCGAACATCATCGCGAAGGCCGCGCACGGTCTCGCGGACGATCTTCTGACGAACACCCTGCTGACCGCGCGTTGCCCCGTTCTGCTGGTCCCGGCGATGCACACCGAGATGTGGGAGCACCCGGCCACCCAGCACAACGTGGCACTGCTGCGAAGCCGCGGTGTCATCGTCGCCGAACCCGCCAGCGGCCGCCTGACCGGCAAGGACACCGGCAAAGGCCGCCTGTCCGACCCCGCCGAGATCGTCGAACTGGCCCGGCTGCTGCTGGTGCGCCGCGACGCGCTGGAGCGGACACTGGAAGGCGTGCACGTCGCGATCTCCGCCGGCGGTACGCGCGAACCCCTCGACCCGGTCCGGTTCATCGGCAACCGCTCGTCCGGCAAGCAGGGCTATGCGCTCGCCAGGGTCGCGGCCCAGCGCGGTGCCAGGGTGACGTTGGTCGCGGGCACCACCGCCGACCTCGCGACTCCCGCCGGAGTGGACCTGGTCCGGGTCGGCTCGGCGGTGGAGCTGCGCGAGGCCATGCACAAGGTCGCGGCCGACGCGGACGTGGTCGTGATGGCGGCCGCGGTGGCCGACTTCCGCCCCACGTCACTGACCGGCCACAAGATCAAGAAGACTTCCGCCGACCCCGACCCGATCACGCTGACCAAGAACCCCGACATCCTCGTGGAACTCGTTTCCGCACGTCGGGAAGGTCAGCTGATCGTCGGGTTCGCCGCGGAGACAGGCGACGACACGACCTCGGTGCTGGACTACGGCCGAGCCAAGTTCAAGCGCAAGGGCTGCGATCTGCTCGTGGTGAACGCGGTCGGCGACGGCAAGGCGTTCGAGCAGGAGGACAACGCCGGTTGGCTGCTCGCAGCCGACGGAAGCGAGACTCCTATACCACATGGATCGAAAGCGCAACTGGCGTCCGTGGTGTGGGACGCAGTTACCGCCCGCTCCACCGATCCTCAGTAAGCTTTTCGGGACGTCATGACAGCGAATAAGGAGTGTCCGTGAGCCAGCACAGCAGCAGGCTGTTCACCAGTGAGTCGGTGACCGAGGGACACCCGGACAAGATCTGCGACGCGATCAGCGACTCGATCCTGGACGCGTTGCTGGCCAAGGACCCGCGCTCCCGCGTCGCGGTGGAGACGATGGTCACCACCGGCCAGGTCCACGTCGCGGGTGAGGTCACCACCGAGGCTTACGCGGACATCCCCACGATCGTCCGCGAGAAGATCCTGGAGATCGGCTACGACTCGTCCGCGAAGGGCTTCGACGGCCACTCGTGCGGCGTCAACGTCGCCATCGGCGCGCAGTCCCCGGACATCGCCCAGGGTGTCGACACCGCGTTCGAGAACCGCGTCGAGGGTGCTGCCGACGAGATCGACAAGCAGGGCGCCGGCGACCAGGGCCTGATGTTCGGCTACGCGTGCACCGACACGCCCGAGCTCATGCCACTGCCGATCGCCCTCGCGCACCGCCTCTCGCGCCGCCTGACCGCGGTCCGCAAGGACGGCACCGTCCCGTACCTGCGCCCGGACGGCAAGACCCAGGTCACCATCGAGTACGCGGGCGACCAGCCCGTGCGCCTCGACACGGTCGTCATCTCCACCCAGCACGCCGACGGCATCGACCTCGAGAAGCTCCTCGGCGTCGACCTCCGCACGCACGTCGTGGCGCCCGAGATCGAGGCGCTGAGCCTCGACATCTCCGACGTCCGGTTGCTGACGAACCCGACCGGCCGCTTCGTCATCGGTGGACCGATGGGTGACGCGGGCCTGACCGGCCGCAAGATCATCGTCGACACCTACGGCGGCATGGCCCGTCACGGTGGTGGCGCGTTCTCCGGCAAGGACCCGTCGAAGGTGGACCGCTCGGCCGCGTACGCGATGCGCTGGGTCGCCAAGAACACCGTCGCGGCAGGCCTCGCCACCCGCGTCGAGGTCCAGGTCGCCTACGCGATCGGCAAGGCGGCGCCCGTGGGCCTGTTCGTCGAGACGTTCGGCACCGAGACCGTCGACCCGCAGAAGATCCAGCAGGCCATCAACGAGGTGTTCGACCTCCGGCCCGCCGCGATCATCCGCGACCTCGACCTGCTGCGCCCGATCTACGCCCCGACCGCCGCGTACGGCCACTTCGGCCGCACCGACGTCGACCTGCCGTGGGAGTCGACGGACCGCGCCGAGGCCCTGCGCAACGCCGCCGGCGCCTGAGCTCGTCAAGCCGGGACGACCCGTTTCCCCTCGGGGAGGCGGGTCGTTTCGCGTTCCACGGCCGGAATCGGCGTGCCGATGGCGTCCCGGATCGCGGCGGCCCGCAGACGCAGTGACCGGTCGCGGGTGACGTCGCCCAGCGCCTCCAGCACGCTCGCCTCCCGCCAGCGGTCGCCCAGTTCGCGGTGCAGGGTGAGGCTGCGTTCCAGGAGGGCACGGGCCGTGGCGGAGTTGCCGGTGCCCTGTTCGACGACGCCGAGCAGGTTGAGGGCCCAGGCGATGCCCTCCTTGAACTCCAGCTCGCCGAACGTGTCCAGAGCCTCGTCGAGGAGCCGGCGGGCTTGGGCGGCGTCGCCCCGATGCCACGCGACGGCGCCCAGATAGGCGAGCGAGGAGGTCGCGCCGCGCCTGTCGCCGAGTTCTCGCAGTGACTTCAGTGATGCTTGAAGATCGGCCTCGGCCACGTCGAAGTCACCGGCGAGCCAGGACGTGGCACCGGCGAGCTGGCGGGCGTAGGCGGCGTTCGCCGGGGTCTCCGAGGCGCGGGCGGCTTCCTGGTAGTGGTGCAGGGCGGCTTCGTAGTGGCCGCGTTCGCGCGCGACGGAGCCGAGCAGACGGTGCAGGCGGCCGGCTTGGGACGGGTCGGCTTCCAGGCCGTCGCCGGCGTAGCGGACGGCCTCGCGGTAGTCGCATTCGAGCAGCGCCAGGGCGGCCGCGGAGGCCAGGGCCTTACCGCGCAACGGGCCTGAGCCGCGCAGGGCGGTGGTGAGCCACTGGCGGCCCTCGGCGTAGTTGCCGGTGCGGTGCCAGTAGCGGTTCAGGGCGACCACCAGACGGAGGATCTTGGCGGTGTCGCCGATCCGCGTGAAGAAGTCCATGGTGCGCTGGAGGTTGGCGTGTTCGACGCGCAGTTCGCTGAGCAGCGTGCCGGTCGGGTCGGCTTCGGCCCGTTCGGCCAGGTGCAGGAAGAAGTCGGCGGCGCGGGCGTGGGCCGTCGAGTGTTGTTCCAGGGCGAAGGCGTGGACGGTTTCCAGCATGGAGAAACGGGTTTCGCCGGCGACGCGGGACACGCGGACGAGGGATTTGGAGACCAGGCCGGACAACGCGTCGAGGGTGCCTGCCAGGGCTTCGACGAGGTCCGCCGGGAAGCCGCCCGCACACACCGCGAGGTCGGCGAACAGCGCGCGTTCCGAGGACGTCAGCAGGTCGTGGCTCCACGCGATGGCTGCCCGTAGCGGACCCAGCAGGCCGAAGCGGTCGCGCAGGCGGCGCACGATCTGGGCCGGTGTCAGGACGGACGTGCGGGCGGCGGCCAGTTCCAGGGCAAGCGGCAGGCCGTCCAGAGCGGCGCAGAGCTGGGCGATCGCGGGCGCGTCGGCGTCGGTGTACGTGTGGGCGGCGCGGTCCAGGAACAGCCGCACGGCGTCGTAGGCGGCGAGCTCGGTGAGGGAACGCGGGACGTCCGGGTCGGGGACGGCCAGCGGAGGGATCAGGTAGACGGTCTCGCCCGGCACGGTGAGGGGTTCGCGGCTGGTGGCGAGGACGCGGAGCCGTGGGTGCTGTTCGACGAACGCCGCGCAGTTCGCCGTGAGGTGTTCGCAGTTGTCCAGCAGTACCAAGGTGTTGCCGAGCGAGCCGAGTTCGCGGGTGGTGATGCCGAACGCCGCCGCGACGGCGTCCTCCACGTTCGCGGCGGACGTCAGATCGACCACTGTGGACAGTGGGGTCACCTGGTGGGCCAGCCGGGACTTGCCGCAGCCCGCCGGGCCGGTGAGCGTGACGAGCCGGGTCTTCTCCAGCAGCCGCATGACGTCCAGGGTTTCGCGTTGCCGTCCGATGAGACCCGTCGTGGCGTCGGGAGGTGGGCACGCCAGCGCTTCGGCCTCGATGGCGCGCAGGCCAGGGCCGGGGTCGACGCCGAGCTCTTCCACGAGGACGTTGCGGGCTCGGCGGACCGTGCTCAGTGCGTCCGCGCGTCGGCCGCCACGTAGTTGTGCGTCGGCCAGCAGTTCCCAGAAGCGTTCTCTGAGCGGATGGCTGACGACGAGCCGTTCGAGCGACGCGGCGGCCGTTCCGCAGGCGCCGCGGCTGATCTCCTGCTGTGCCAGGGCTTCCTCGGTGGCGAGGCGGGCTTCGTGCAGCCGGGTGATCTCGGCGGACGCCCACTCGAAGACTTCGCAGTCGGTCAGGGGATCGCCACGCCACAACGCCAGTGCCGCACGGGGTGAGGGGGCGCGCTCGAAGCGTGCGGCGTCGACATGTGATGGGTCGATGCGCAGTGCGTATCCGGCGGTGGTGGTGACGAGGACGTCCGTCAGGCCGATGGCGGCCAGTGCGCTGCGGACGCGCGCGATGTGGCTGTGGAGAGTGCGCAGGGCCGTTAGTGGAGGCTCGGTGCCCCACAACGCGTCGATCAGGTGCGTTGCGGGGAGCACCGAGGGTGCGCGCAACGCCAGCAGCGCCAGGAGGGAGCGCTGGCGCGTGCCGGCGAGGCGCAGCACGCCGCCTGGCCCGGTGACTTCGAGGGGCCCGAGCAGGCGGACGTCTAATGGCTCCACGCATCAGCGGAGTTGTCAGACCGGGCCCTGATACATGTCACGGCAGGCACACGTCGAAGGCGCCCGGCGTGCAGGTGTCGGTGCCGCCGAGGCCTGCCATGCGGTTGGGCCACGCGTTGCCGGACAACGTGTCGTCACCTTGGGTGCCGTTGACGTCCTGCACGTTCTTGAGCTCGTCGAGCTCGCCCGGCCGTGTGGCGGTGCCCGCCGCGAGGTCGATTGTCATGCCTTCGATGTGGTCGCTGAAGTCCGCGCTGTCACGCATGTTGGTCTTTGCGCCGTCGATCTTGTCGTTGCCGTGGCCGCCTTGCAGGAAGTTGCCGCCCGCGTCGGTCGAGGGCTCGTCCAGCACGTCGTCGCCATCGCCGCCGTAGAGCTTGTCCGGGCCGTTGCCGCCGCTCATGGTGTCGTCGCCGTCGCCACCTTCGAGAGTGTCGGCACCGGTGCCGCCGTGCAGTGAGTCGTTGCCGTCGCCGCCGTGTTGTTCGGTCGGCACCGCACTGTCGTACAGGACCGTGTCGTCGCGGTCGCCCAGGTAGATGACGATTTTCGTGACCTGCGCGCACTGGACGCGCGAGGCCGACAGGCGCGTGCATCCGGTGCCCGCCCGCATCGTGCCGGCATCGCTGATGGTGGTGCCGGAGACGTGGATCTGGCTGGCGCGCGCGGGCGCCCCGGTGATGACAAGCCTGCCGGCCTCGACCCGCGCCGTCGTCGCGGGATCTGGTGCGGCGGCGGTTCCTGACGCGGCGAGTGCTGCTGCGACGACGAGATGAAGCATGTGGTCCCCCTCGAGGATGTTGTGCACGTGGGTACGCGGGTCCTGTTGTGGATCTGTTGTGGCGGCCGCATCCGGGCCACAACCGCGCCGGTTTCTCCTTCACGCCTTCAGTTCGTCGGAAGGGGAGAACATGAGAGCCGGCATCGCAGCCCTGATCGGCGCCGTGATGGCGCTGACGGTGACGCCGCTGACCGCGGCGGCGCAGGAGGAGCCAGAGCAGGAGATCATCGTCAAGTTCCGGGAGGGCGCGTCACGAGGGGATGCGCTCGAGAAGTCACGCGCACGGGCCGTTGCCGAGGCCACGGACGGTGCGGAGGTGCTGGCGTCGCGGGA
>JAVXWK010000947.1:0-6234 GCA_032230575.1 Pseudonocardiales bacterium
GCGTGACCGCGGTCTTCTTGACCCCGTTGACGGTGAAGCCGTCGGCGGTGATGTTCTGCACCTTGGGGTTCACGATCGGGCCGTAGCCGGGGCCGGTGAGGCTGTAGTTCAGCGTCACCATGATCGCCTCGCGGTCGACGTCGGTCGCCTTGATGCGCCGGGCGTGGATGTTCTCCACGGTGCCGCCGCGCCGCTTGTTCGTCTTGATGTACAGCACGTGGAACGGCTTGTAGGACGAGCCCTTCTTCACCGTGCAGTCCTGGAAGAAGACGTTGCGCACGCCACCGGACATCTCGCTGCCCACGGTCAAAGCGCCCCAGCGGCCCTCGAACGAGCAGTTTTCGATGACGATGTTCTCGCTCGCCACACCCACGCGCCGGCCGTCGATGTCGCGGCCTGCCTTGATCGCGATGCCGTCGTCACCGCAGTCGAACCGGCAGCCGGTGATGTGCACGTACTGGGAGGCTTCGGGGTCGCAGCCGTCGACCATGCCGCCGCGGCTGTAGACGAAGATGTTCCGGATCGTCACGTTGGTGCACAGCACGGGATGCACGTTCCACATCGCGGAGTTCCGCAGCTGCACTCCGTCGATGAGGATGTTCTTGCACTCGTAGAGCGTGACCATGTTCGGCTTGAGGTAGTGGCCCATGCCGAACTTCCGGTCCGTCACCGGCCTGTTGTCCACGGCCCACTTCTGCAGCTGCTCCCAGTCGGGCTGCCGCTTGTCGTCGTAGCCGAACCACGGTCCGGACGGGCCCTGGCCGTCGATCAGGCCGGGTCCGGTGATCGCGATGTTCTCGGCCTTGCGGGCGTAGATGAACGACGAGAAGTTCATGCACTCGATGCCCTGCCACCGCGTGTAGACCAGCGGGAAGTCCTTGGGATCGGTGGAGAACTTGATGGTCGCGCCCTCGGAGACGACCAGGTTCACGTTGCTCAGCAGGGTGATCGCGCCGGTGAGGAAGCTGCCCTTGGGCACGACGACCTGGCCGCCGCCCGCCGCGTTGCAGGCCTCGATGGCCTTCTTGAACGCGTCGGTGTTCTTCGTCTTGCCGTCACCCTTGGCGCCGTAGGAAGTGATGTCGAACTTGGCGCTGGGGAACGCCGGCGGGACGATCTTGGCGAGGATCGCGGGCACCTGGTCCCACGGCGACTCCGCCATCGGGATCGCCAGGTGCTCTTGCGCCGACGCGATCGGCGTGGACAGGAACGACCCGGACAACATCGTGACACCAGCGGTGGCACCGGCGACTTTGAGGAAGTCGCGGCGGTTGGGCTCCATCGGCCGTCCTTTCGCACGCATGCGTTGGCACAACAACAAGCGGCGGCGGCCAATGAGAAGGCTGTGTAAACCTTTTCAACCGATGTCTACACCTCGTTCCGGCCCCGCGTCAACGGGTGCCCGAAGTCGGCATACTGGCTTGTGTGCTCGGATTGCGTCCGGCGGAGCTCGCGGTTTACGAGACGCTCGTGGACTCGTATCAACTCGGTGTGACGGAGCTTTGTGCTGCGACAGAACTGGCTGAGCGGGTCGTTCGCGCCGCGTTGCTGTCCTTGACCGATCTCGGTTTCGTCCACCACGTCAACGGGCTGCACACGGCCGTCGCGCCTGAAGTGGCGCTGGCCGCTTACTTCCTGCACAGCGAGGACGAGCTGCGGCGGGACCGGTTGCTGGCCGGGGAGCTGCAGGTGCGGTACGAGCGGGCGGCCGGTGTGCGCGCTCCCGCGGACCTCGTCGAGGTGGTGCACGGGGCTGAGGCGATCTCGTTCCGGGTCGGCCAGGTGATGCGCACGGCGCGGCACGAGGTCCGGTTCGTCGACAAGCCGCCGTACGCGAAGCCGCCCACCTCGTTGCATCCCGTCGAGGAGGAGCTGCTGCAGCGTGGTGTGCGGTTTCGGGGGATCTACGAGCGGCAGGCCCTGGAGCTGCACGACTTGCGCGCCGACCTGGAAATGGGCTTGTCGCTCGGGGAGGAGGCGCGGGTCGTCGCGATCGCTCCGACGAAGATGATCCTCGCGGATGCCCACCTGGGGCTGATCCCATTGAACAGCACGGAAGGTACTTCAGGGACGGTGCTGGAGAGCGCGGTCATCGTGCACCGGTCGGCGTTGCTGGACTCGCTCGGGGCGTTGTTCTCGCGGTTGTGGGAGGACGCGGTGCCTCTGGCGTTGCCGGGGGAGCCGTCGTCGAACGAGATCTCGATCGCGGACGCCCGGCTGCTCGCGTTGCTGGCCACCGGGCTGCCGGATCGCAGCATCGCGAAGCAGCTCGGACTGAGTTATCGGACCTTTCAGCGGCGGCTGCACCGGCTGATGGACGAGCTGGGCGCGCAGACCCGGTTCCAGGCGGGTCTGCGCGCTGCTGCTCGTGGTGCGCGCTCTCTGTTACCTCCCCAATGAGACTGGCTCAGTGAGTTGTGAAGGCCTTCTGGATGGTCTGCGTGACGGTGTTGCCCGCGCCGTCCCTGGCTTCGGTGCGCAGCCAGATCTCCCCGGTGGGGTTGTCGATCGTGACCTGCCAACGGTCTCCGGCGGGTTGCGTGGGCGCCTGCTGCCACTTCGCGCCGTCCGCCGACCACTGCACCTTGACCACCGTGATCGGCACGCTGTTCGTCGCGCTGACGTGGTAGACGAACGGCCTGCCGGCCGGTGCGGAGTTGGTGAGGTCGAGCGGCAGGTCGTGGCGGAGCCGGATGAGCGGCTGGAACTGGCAGGTCGCGGCGCCGTCGTGGCAGGAGTAGCCACGCGGCGGAGGGTTCTGCGACCGATAGGACTGGAACGTCCAGGTGGTCTCCGTGCGCGGGGCGAGGGTGAACAGCACCGGGTTGATCGCGCCCGCCACGGCTCCCGGCGCCTGGGTCTCGACTGTTTCGAGACGGTAGGCCGCCTTCTCCGGGGCCAGCTGGAAGGTCGGGTAGAACGCCAGCGGCCGCGGGTCGGCCGGGATCTCGGAGTCACCCTTGAACAGGCGGACCTTGGTCGTCGTGAAGAACTTGCTGTTCTGGTAGGGGTTCGTGTAGTGGCCGGCGTTGTCATCCGTCCACTGCAGAGCTGGGACGAAGGTGTCCCCTGTGCGGCAGTTGGAGCAGAGCTGACGCCACGAGTCGCCGGCCGCGGGGTAGCGGGCCGGGTGGTCGGACTGCAGCTCGATCGCGGTGCTGTGCATCGGACCGGCGAACCACCTCTCCGCCGCGGGAGGGGCCCCCGTGCGGAACACGTTCTCCTGGAACATGGTCATGGCCGCGCGTTGCCCCTTGGCGTCCGTGCCGCTCAGCGTGACGTGGCGCTTCCAGACGATCCTGTCGTCACCGGGCCCGATGTACTCGGTCCAGGCGGCGGGCGGGGTGAACGTCGTGCCGCGCAGGATCTGCGACTGCCACAGGCCGGTCGGGAACGGGTACCACGTCTTCTGCACGGTCAGGCCCGGCTTGTCGGCGTGGTAGGCCGTGTCGCGCTTGACGAGGGTGGCCGGGTCGACTGTCCGGCGGTGGTCGGCCGGGATGCCGTTGGCGTCCAGGAAGCTCAGGTTGAACACGGCTTCCGGGGCCGGTTTGATGCTCAGCCTGATGGCGGTCTGCTTCGCGAGGAACTCACCGTCGGCGTTGCCGATGCTCAGTGACGGCAGCGCGGCGCTCGCGAGGCCGGTGAGCGGGAGCGCGCCGGATTGGTCCACATAGGACAGTAGGGCCTTCCTGCCTTCCTGTGCCGCTGTGGTGGCGGCGGCGTTGGCGGCCTTCACCAGGTTGGCGGGAGTGTCGGGCCTGAGCTTGACGATCTTGATGCCGCCGGTGATGTCTCCCGGCCACCTGGAGACCTCGCCCTCGGCCTTCACCGTCCGGCCGCCGGAGGTCAGGCTCACGGTCGCGGTCTGCAGGGTCACGTTGTCCTGCAACGAGATCGCGCCCTTCTTCGCCGCCGCGGCCGGGGTCGTGCGGACCTCCCACGGCGCGGAGCCCAGCACCGCGGCCGTCTCCACGATCAGCGGCAGCTTGTCGCCCTCGGCGGGGAGCACGCGGCGCATGGTGACCGTGCGATCGCGTTGCTCGGCCGGGTTCGGTGGCACGACCTCGACGGGAACTGTCTTCTGCGCGTCCAGCGACACCTCGCGGGCGGCGGTGATGGTCAGCTCCGGTGCGGCGAGCGCGGACCAGCGCCGGGTGGTGGCGGTGTTCTCGGTCGCCCAGCTGACCGCGGAGTAGCGGCCACCCGGGACGTTGGCGAGGCCTTCACCGTTCACGACGTCGAAGTAGTAGCTGACGGTGTCGTCGAAGGGGTCGTTGACGTCGTCGCCGCCGTTGGAGTCGTCGATCAGCTGGCCGAACGCCGGGGCCGGGGGTTTGCCCGTGGCGTCGCGGACGTGGACCGACACGGGGAACGTCTGGGGTGCTTCGTAAATGCTGACGGGGGTGCGGAGAGCGGTTGCGGGGCCGGTGGCGGTGATGGTGCCGCCGTAGACACCCGCCGGGCCCGCTTCGGGGTCGACGGAGAGGGTGGCGGTGGCTTTGGCGTGAGCCGGGATGGTGAGGCGGCCCGGGGTGAGGGTGAAGGCGGTGGTGGGCTTGCCGTCCCAGCCCTTGAGGCCGGCGGTGAGATCCAGGGTGAGCGGGGTGTCGGAATCGTTGGTGTAGCTCAGTTCTCGAGTGATGGATCCACCTGATCCGCGCTCGTACCGTCCAAAACTCGCGGACGCGGTCGCCGTCGCCTTCTGCGTGACCGCGCGCGCCACGTCCAGCCGCCCTGCCCCCTGCTCGTGCCAGGCCATCCCGACATCCGCCGCACTCGTGACCAGTGCGTTCTTCAAGGTCTGCGCGTTCCAGTCCGGGTGCTGCTGAGCCAGCAACGCCGCCGCCCCCGCCACGTGCGGCGTGGCCATCGACGTCCCCGAAGCGGCCGTGTAGAGGTCGTCGACCGGAGCTCCCATCGACGTGCCGGCAGCCCGCGCCGCCACCACCCCGACACCGGGCGCGTTGATCTCCGGCTTCACCAGCGCGTCCCCGATCCGCGGACCGGTGCTGCTGAACGGCGCGAGCTTGTTCTGCCGGTCGACCGCGCCGACCGTCAGCGCCGAGGCCGCGGCACCAGGAGACGTCACGGAACGCCCGGCCGGGCCGTTGTTGCCCGCCGCCACCACGAACAGGGCACCCGTCTCGGCGGAGAGCTGATCCACCAGCGCGCTCAGCTCGTCGCTGCCGTCCGTGACGTCCCCGCCGAGGCTCAGGTTGACGATCTTCGCGCCCGAGCGAGCTGCCCACTCGATGCCTGCCATGACCTGCGAGGTGTCGGCCTCGCCCGCGCCGTTGAACACCTTGGCGATCACCAGCCGGGCACCGGGGGCGACACCTTTGTACTTGGCGCCGGCGCCCGCGACGATCGAGGCGACGTGCGTGCCGTGGCCGTGCCGGTCGGTGACGTCCGGCTCGTCGGAGAAGTTCTCCGCCGCGGTGATCTTCGCCGCGAGGTCCGGGTGGCCGGTGTCGACTCCGGTGTCGACGACGGCGACCGTGACGCCGGTGCCGTCCAGGCCCCGCTGCCACGCTTCCGGCGCGCCGATCTGCTTCGTCGTCTGGTCGAGCGCGACGTGGATCGGCCGGTCGAACTTCAGGCGCGTGCCGGATTTGGCGCTCATGTCGAGCGAACGCCAGAAATCACGCGCCTTGGCCTTCTCGACGTGGACGCCGGACGCGTTGACGCTGCTGATCCTGGTGTGGGCGCTCGCGGAGAAGCCGCCGGTCAGGAGCACCGGGACGGTGGAGGTGTGGTCGTCGGACTGACCGGCGTGGACGAGTTCGGTGACGTTGAAGAGCGTGCGTTCGACCGTGCCCGAGGTCACCACGCCCATCGCGTCGGACGGGTAGACGAACAGACCGTCAGGCGTCGTCATGGTGTGGAAGATCGGCTCTTCACCCTCCCGGGGCGCGGCGTGGATCTGGGCGAGTTTGCGGCCGTCGAGGAGTTCGGTGTAGTCCACGACGTCGCCGGTGATGAGCGTGATCCGGTGGGAAGCCTCGGATGTCTGCTCGCGTGGTGCTGGTGCCGCGGCGGACGCGGGTGGTGCGACGAGCGTGGCCGCGGCGATGACAAGTGTCGCCAGGTGTCGAATCACGGCGCCCTCCTCCGGTGATCAGGTCACAGCAGGATGAGGGGCCGCAAATCGTTGGGAAACAGGCGGAAGCGGCGGTTAGTCGCCGTTGGCGACTACGCGCCACACGCGGAAGTGCCCTGGCCGTCGAGGGG
>JAVXWK010000524.1:0-5125 GCA_032230575.1 Pseudonocardiales bacterium
GGGCTGGGCACCTCGCCGTACGCGCCCGTTCGGTTCGCGTGCCCACCCGAGGCGACGCTGCTCACGCTGGTCGCCGGGCCCGACCGCCTGTGACGCGGGTCGGCGGACTCACCCGCCTCGGCTAGACTTGCCGGGCTCCATCGGGGTGTAGCGCAGCTTGGTAGCGCGCTGCGTTCGGGACGCAGAGGTCGTGGGTTCAAATCCCGCCACCCCGACAGAGGCGAGGTCTCGGGACATCGGTCACCGGTGTCCCGGGACCTCGTTCACGTTCGGGCTGCGGGCGGTAGTCCCTCGTTCGCTTCCTCTCGCGAACCGGACGAGCGCCACGCCGACGGCGGTCGTCAGCGGCACCGAGAGGACGAGCCCGATGGAACCGACGAGGGTCCGCACGATCTCCTCGCCCAGCGCCTCGCCGGTGAGGATCTGCGTCACCGGTCGGTTCATGAGGTTGATCAGCATCAGCACCGGCAGCGCGGCCCCGGCGTACGCGAAGACGATGGTGTAGACGGTCGAGGCGATGTGGTCCCGACCGATCCGCATGGCACCGGCGAACAGCCGCCGCGGTGAGGCGGTCGGGTCCAGGGCACGCAGCTCCCAGACGGCCGAAGCCTGGGTGACCGTGACGTCGTTGAGGATGCCGAGGCTGGCCACGACGATGCCGGCCAGCAGCAGCCCGGACAGCCGCACCTGGCCGGCGACCGCGGTGAGGATCAGGTCGTCGTCACCGCTTACACCGGTGAGGTGGGCTGCGGCGACTGCCCACGTCCCGAGCGCGGCGGACGCGCCGAGGCCGAATAGCGTGCCGATCAGCGCCGTGGTCGTGCGAATGCTTACCCCGTGCGCGAGGTAGAGCAGCACGCACATGATCGCCCCGCAACTGACCAGCGCGACCGCGAGCGGGTTCTCCCCCGACAGCAGCGCCGGCAGGGTGAACTTGATCAGGACCGCGAAGCTCAGCGCCAGACCCACGAGAGCCGCCAACCCGCGGAACCGGGCAACCGCGATCACCAGGACGGCGAACGCGAGCGCGAGCCAGACCAACGGATCCGACCGGACAAAGTCGACGAACGCGTAAGCGGCCGGCGTGCCTGCCTCCGTTGGATAGCGCGCGAGCTTGATCTCGTCGCCAGGCGCGATGCCCGACCGCTCGACGGTGGGGTCGACGTCCACGGTGATCGACGCGCCCTTCTGCCGGCCGGACGTGAGGACCACGCGCACGTGCGCGCACCGGACCTTGGTGTCTGCTGTGCTGCCGGTGCTCACACAGTCGAACGGGGTCACGCTCGTGGTGCGGGCCGTGACGTACCGGGTGCCGGGTGCATCACCGGTTATGCCTGAGACGCTCACCTTGCCGGTGTCGCTGGACGGCCACAAGGCGACCGCGCCCACCACCAGCGCAGCCACGACAGGCACGAGAACGGCGGCGAGCAACAGCATCACCCGTGCCCGCAGGCGTGCCTCCTGCCGAAATGCCTCTCTGCCCGCCCGAGACGGCGGCCGGGTGGTGGCGCCACGATGACTGTGTGAGTGCGACATCCCGCCACCCTCTCGCGGCGGCCTGAGGAGGCATCAGGTGGACTCCCGTCAGCCGACAGCCGGTGCCTCTGGAATTCAGAGGCACCGGCTGTGTGTCAGCTGACGTGCGGAGCGCGGTTGAGCGTGGCTGTCAGTAGACGCTGACGCCGTACCTGTTCGCCGCTTCGCGGACCGGCTGGTAGAAGGTGGTGCCCCCGACCTTGCAGTCGCCGCTGCCACCAGAGGTGAGTCCGAGGGCCTTCGTGCCGTCGTAGAGCGGGCCACCCGAGTCACCGGGCTCCGCGCAGACGGTGGTCTGGATCATCCCTCGGACGGTGCCGCCGCCTTGGTAGCGGACCGTCACGTTGAGCGCCGTCACCTTGCCGGTGTGGGTGCCGGAGGTCGAGCCCGTGCGCGTGACGGACTCGCCGACGACGGCGTCGGCCACCCCGAAGCCACCCGGGTGAAGAAGCGCGGCGTTGTCATAGCGCACGAGCGCGTAGTCGTCGCCGGGGAAGCTGTAGCCCATGGTCGGGCCGATCACCGTGGAGTGGTTCGAGCTGGTCCACCAGGTCTTCTCGACCTTCCCGCAGTGCCCGGCGGTCAGGAAGTAGTAGGTGCTTCCGCTGACCACGTTGAAGCCGAGGGAACAGCGATATTTGCTGCCATAGATGGCATCCCCAGCCGACACCAGAGGCCGGAACGCACCCTTGGCGCGCTCGATCCGGATCGCACCGGCGCCGGCCGCCCTCCTGATGGTGGCCACCTCGGCCGACGACACGGAGTTGTCCGCAGTCACCACCAGTCGGTGAGCTGCGCGGTCCACGTACCAGGCGATCCCTTGGACTCCTGATTGCGAGACCGCCCGGCTTGCAGCGGAGAGCTGGCCTGCGCTGGCGTGGGTGGCTGCGGGAGCCGCGGTGGGCAGGAACAGCGCCGACGTCGCCACGAGTGCGATGACGAGGGCGAACAACTGGGCTGCGCTCGCGACAGGGCGGTGCGCTGGAAGGGATCTTGACGCCATGAGTCCTCCGTGGGTTCGGGGCGAGTCTGGCATAAGAGTCATTTCGCCACCAGAGGGGTCAGCAGGCAGCGTGAGGTCATGCCGACGGTCCGGGCCAGCGACTCCCGGTAGCGGTCGGCCAGTGCGCCGAGGCTGCGCATGGACCACAACGCCTCGACATTCACCCAGGCTGCGTCGCGCGCCCTGTCGATCTTCCACGAGCTGATCAGGTGGGCCACCGCGCCGATGTGCGCCTCAGCGGCCTGAGCCGCTTCGGTGAGGAACGAGCGCCGGATCTTGGCCTCGCACGCGGCGAGCAGGTCGTTGACCTTCTCGTAGTCGTCGCGCACGCCGGCGTCGTGCGGAGATGCGCCGAGATCGCTACAGGTTCGAACCATGGCAACGGGCAGGTCGTGCGCGATGTGCGAGTTCATTCCCGCGAGTGCGAACTGGATCGGCAGCACCGAGCGGTCGTGTCGACGCTCGAACAATGCCGCCCAAGCCTTGGGCACGTCATGGTCCGTCGCGTCGTACGCCCCCAGCCAGAGCCCCGCGAACGTCACGTCGAGGTGCGTCATGAACACCGGGTCGCGAAAGACCTGGGCACGCTCGAGTCCGGCGGCGACCTCCTCGGTCACGGTGAGATAGACGCGGTTGAACACTGCCGCCCCGTCGCTGCCCGGCAGCTCCTCATCGATGCGGTGCAAGCGTTCGATGACAGCCGCAACCGGCTCACCCATCAGGACCGGTGGTCCGTGGCTTTCGCCTTCGGCATCGTGACGCTGCCACCCTCGGCATCGTCGGACGGCCGCTTCGAGCCGTCACCGTTGCCCGTCGAGGCAGCCTGCGTGGGCACCACCCGCTCCAAGCGGTACGCCGCGGTTTCGACCGTCGGCAGCGAGTCCCCACCGCCCCCCACGGGAGGAGCTGACCCGTCCTTGGCTGGCAACCCGTCGAGCAACGTCTGCGCCTTGCGGTCCAGCGAGTAGGTGAACACCTGCTGCCCGTAGCCGAGAACCAGTGCGTAGGCCAGAATCTGCTGCTGCGAGTCCAGCGCTGACAGTCCGGGGACGAAGTCCCCCTGGATGGCGACCAGACCGAGGATCGCGGTGAACGCGCCGAGCGGCACCTTCAACAGCGAGAGCGCGACCGGCACGTCGTACGGCGTGGAGGTGCCGCGCAGGTTGCGGATGGACACCGCCGCCGCCAGGGCGCCACCGAGCAGGCCCAGCAACGCGACCACGATGATGTCGTTCCCGTGCGGCTTTGAGAACCCCTCGCCGGTCGGACAGTTCAGCGTGCTGCTGCCGTCCGGCGCCAACCCGTCGGAGGGGAAGCAGAGAGGCATGAAGGCCGGGTTCGTCCAGACGACGATGATCGTGACCACCACGAGCACGGCGATGCACAGAGCCAGCAGCAGGATGATGTTGCGGAAGCTGCGCAGCCGCTCGTGCTGACGGTCCAGCGCGTCGTAGCTGTCCTCGATCGCGCGGCGCAGGAACGCGCGCTGACGCTCGATGACGTCGCTGGAGATCCCGGAGTCGGCCATCCGCCGCCGCACGTCGTCGCGATGAAGTGTCTGCTGCATCCGGCCCAGCGCGGCCGGGATCTCCGCGGCGATCTCGGCGTCGTCGTACACGTCGATCATCTGTGCGCGGGCGGCGTGCAGGTTCTGGTTCGCGGCGTCGACGAGGGCACCGCTCCACCAGCGCGAGACCGCTCCCGGCGAGGGGTCGACCCCGTACGCCGCCTCCTCGGCCTTGCGCAGCAGCCGGCGGACGCCGTCCGCAGCGGCCAGCTGGTTCGGGCCGAGGCCCTGTGCGATCGCGACGTCCAGCCGCGTCTCCAGGACCTGCACGCCCACGGCGACGGTCGGCACCCTGACCTTCTTGTGGTTCTTCTCGGTCATCGAGGTCTCCTCCGTCAGGATCCGTAGGTCGTCAGCACCCGGCGCAGCCCGGTGCGGCCGAGCCGGGCGAGTGCACCGGCGCGGTCTAGCCCACCATGTGCGCCGACCGGCTCGGCCGAGGACAGCGCACGGGCGGCGTCGAGCGGGCCGAGCCGCAGCGTGCCCTGCTCCCCACTGCTCGCGCGGAACTCGACGGTCGTCGCATCGGCCCAGGCGTCCAGGCCCTCGTCGTCGGCCAGCTCGCGGACCGCCTCCACGTCCACCCACTGACCGCCGACCCGTGCCCGCGCGCGATAGACGAGCGCGGAACCCTCCGCCTCCAGGCGGCCGCCGGCCAGCGGCACCCGGCCACCCCACGGCACGTGGTCGACGTGGCCGACCACGCGGGCCGGCTCGGACGCGTGCTCGTCCAGCGGCAGCTCCGCCGTCACCCGCAGCGTCAGGTCCTCGTCGCCCACGCGGCCGCGCAGCCGCTCCGAGAGCCGCACGCCCACGGGTGGTTCCGTCATGGCGGTGCACGTCGAGTCCTGCGGCACCCCGTCGGGATGCGGCTCGTCGAGGTAGTCCCACGCGTCGCGGTAGCCCATCGCCATCAGGGTGTCGGTGTTGATGCGCCCGGCGTAGAGCTCGCTGTCCAGGGGCAGCGGGTGTTTCGGTCGCACGACGTGCAGCCGGAACGACCGGCCGGCCGCCCGCGC
>JAVXWK010000528.1:0-11946 GCA_032230575.1 Pseudonocardiales bacterium
ACAGGCCGGGCTCACCGCACGCGGATCGCCAGCGACGTCGCGCCCAGACCGAGTGCGATGAGCCCTGCGGCGGGGAACAGCACCGTCCACGGCGCGCGCTCGACGTACGGCATTCCCTCGGCGATCAGCAGGCCCCACTCCGGTTCTGGCGGCTGGGCACCGAGCCCGAGATAGCCGAGCGTCGCCAGCGCCAGTGCCACCGCGGGCACCCGCACACAGGCGTTTCGCACCACCGGCGGCACGATCGCCGGCAGCACGTGTCTCGTGGTGAGGTGCCAGGAGGACGCGCCGAGCGCCCGTGACGCGATGAGATAACTGCAGCTGTGTTGTTCGGCCGCGAGCGAACGCGCGTGACCGGCGAGGGGTGCCCAGCCGGTCGCGACGACGGCGGCCACCGCGCCGGCCCACCCCGGGCCTGTCGCGGCCGCGACGACCAGTGCGACGACCACCGGGGGCAGTGCGTTCACGAGTGCGGCGGACGTGGACGCTCGTTTCGCCGCCAATCCGACCAGCACGCCGATGACGGCGGTCGTCGCGGTCACCGCGAGTGCGAGCAGGGCTGTGTGCATGGCACCGTGGCTCAACCTGGCCAGCATGTCGCGCCCCAGCGCGTCCGTGCCGATCGGGTGTGTCAGGGACGGTGGTCGCAGTCGGGAGGTCAGGTCCACCGCGAACGGGTCGCGCGACAGCCCGCACCCGATCGCGGCGATGGCCACCGTCGCCGCGCAGATCCACAACCACGGCCGCGAGGGCGATCCCGGCGCGGGTGGCGCCGCCGTCAACGCCCCCGCCTCGGCAACGGGACCGAGCAGCAGGCGAGCAGCCAGCTTGCCGATCCCGCTCGCGACCACACCGACCACGAGGATCACCAGGACGCAGGCCTGCACGACCGGGACGTCCTGCGCGATCGCGCCGTTGATCGCGAGCCTTCCGATGCCGGGCACCGCGAACACCACCTCGACCGCGGCCGCTCCGCCGAAGAGTCCCGCGAAGAGCAGGCCGAGCTGCTCGGCCACCACGGACGCGGCCCTGCGCAGCACCGCGAGGCCGATCACGCGACGGCGCATGCCCGCCGCGGTCCACGACCTGAGCCACGGCGCGCTCGCCGCGTCACGGACGGCGTCGCGGGCGATCACCCCGAGCACGGCGCCCGCCGGAATGCCGAGTGCGACCGAGGGCAGCACCGCGTTGCCGAGGCCGTTCCACCCCGAGGTGGGCAGCCATCGCAGCCGCACGGCGAACAGCACCACGAACAGCGCGCCGATGACGAACTCGGGTACGCCGGCGAGCACCGCGGCGACACCGTTGCCGCCGTCGTCGCGGCGGCCGTTCACCGCCCGCACGAGGGAGCGCGCCACCAGCAGCGCCGTGACGACGATGGCAATGAGCACCGCGAACGCGGTGAGCGTGGCGGACACGCCGAGCGCGTCCGCCACCCGTGCGCCGACCGGTTCGCGGGAGACCCAGGACCGCCCGAAGTCGCCGCGGACCACACCCTCGAACCACTGGCGCAGCAGACCGAACGGGCCAGCGTCGAGCCCGAGCTCCCTGCGGACGGCGGCCAGCGCCTCGGCGTCGGGTTCGCGTTCGGCCGACCTCGCCCGCAGCACGGTCAGCGCCGCATCCCTGCCAGAGATCATCGGCAGGAGACCGATCACCGCCACGATGCCGGTGACGATCGCCGCGACGATCGCCGAACGGCCTGCGGCAGCGGTGAGGCGTCCGGTCATCCTCGCGTCGTCGACCTGGTCACGAGGCGGCGCTCGTAAGGATCGACGCTGATCTCGCTGACCTTGCCCGAATGCCCGATGAAGGCGCGCTCGTGCACCAGCGGCACCACGGCCGAGGTCGCGAGCACCACTGCCTGCGCGTCGAGCGTCGCCTGCTCACGGGCGGTGGCGTCCTGCGCGGCGACGGCCTCGGCGATGGCCGCGTCGACCTCGCTCGAGCACAGCTTCGACAGGTTGAAGCTGCCCGCGCAGCTGAAGTCGGTATCGAGGTAACCGGCGGGGTCACCGCTGTCCAGCACGTAGGACCGGGACAGGATCACCGCGTCGAACCGGCCGGCGAGCACGTCGGCTTCGAGCTGGCTGTACTGCCTGACGACCTGCTCGACCTGGAACCCCTTGCGCCGCCACGCCTCCGCGACGACGGACGCGACCTCTGGCAGTTCCGGACGGTCGCTGATGGCCGCGAGTACCACCTTCTCGCTGTTCGCCGCGCGGTCGGCCACGGGCAGCGGCGCCGGTGCCTTCGCCCACGGCGTCGCCGGGCCGAGCAGACCGCGCGCGGCGTCCGCGTGGGACTCGTAGACGCCGTCGGCGAGCGCGTCCTGGTCGACCGCGCTCCTGGCGACGCCGCGCAGCGCCGGGTCGCTGAACACACCCTTCGAGGTGTTCAACGACAGCGACACGACCCTGGGCAGCGGAACCTCGATGCGGTGCAGGCTCTCCGCCGTGGACACCGGCAGCGACGCCGCAACGTCGACCTCGCCGGCGCGCAGCGCGGCGGTGCGGGTCTGACCGTCCGGGATGAACCGGACGTCCACCCCGGACAGCAGGGGCGCGCCGGCCCAGTGCTCGGAGAACGCGCCGAGTGCCGCGCTCTGATCCCCCTTGAGCTCCTGCAGCACGAAGGGACCGGTACCGGCGTTACGCGGGTTCGCGCTCTCGCCGGTGTAGGCACTGGGCGCGAGCACGACGAGATTCGGCGAGGACATCCGCTGCGGCAGCGTCGGATCGGCCTTCGCGGTCGTCACGGTGAGGTCCAGGTCGCCCTCGGCCTTCGCCATGAGGTGCACGCCCTTGATCGCGCGGGGGACCGGGCTGGCCTGTGCCGCGCGGTTCAGCGAGTCGGCCGCGGACTGTGCGGTGAGCGGTGCGCCGTCGTGGAACTTGACGCCGTGCCTGAGGTGGAACCTCCACAGCGTGTCCGACTGCCGCGCCCAGCTCTCGGCGAGCATCGGCTCCGCACGGCCGGAGCGGTCCAGCCCGACCAGCGTCTCGGCGATGCCGAGCCTGGTGAGCAGCACACCGTCGTTGCCCCACGGCGACAGCGCCTGTCCGGGCGGGAACGGCAGCGCCACGCGCAACCGCTGCGGCCCTTGGAGTGCCGCACCGGTGAAGCAACCGGCGGTCAGCCCGCACGCTGCCGCCAGCGCGGTGACGAGGAGTGCTCGTCGTGTTCTCATTTCCGGCCTTTCGGTGTTTCGGTGAACGCGCCGAAGCGCGCGAGAGCGGTGAGCACGCACGCCCCAGCCAGTGGAAGCAGTGCGAGCACGACCCAGGCGATGCGCCCTTGCTCCAGCAGGGCGCCGCTGATCGTGCTGGCGACCAGCACAGCCACGCCGCCCGCGGACGCCAGCACACCGAAGTACGTGCCGAGCCTGCGTTCGGCCGCCAGCCGGGGAACGAGACCTTTCGCTTGCGGCACAACGAGCATTTCGCCGACAGTGAGCAGTACGACGAAAGCGACGGCTCCGGTCACACCCGGCGGGCGCAGCGCGACCACGGCGAACGCGAGTCCGATGAGGACGAACCCGCCGACGAGTGCGCCCGTCCTGCCGAGCACCCTGCGGCAGAGCGCGGACACGGGCAGCTGGCCGAAGATGATGAGCACGGAGGCGAGCGCGAACATCAGGCCGAGGGCTCTCTCGTCCGCACCGACGCGCTTCAGCTCGACCGGCAGCGCCAGGTAGAGCTGGTTGTAGGACACCAGATAGGCGGAGTAGCCGGCGGCGAACACAAGGAAAACCTTGTTGCGCGACACCTGGCGCCAGCCGTCCAGCACCGGTTCACCGCGGTGCTCGCCGGGCAGCCGGGGCAACAACCGCGCGTGCAGCAGCCCGATTGCCGTGAAGAGCGCCGCGGCCACGAGGCAGGCGGTGCGGAACTGACCGGCCAGCACCACACCGAGCAGCGGGCCGGCGACCGCGCCGATCTCACCGCACACCGCGAAAACCGAGAACGTCGCGGCACGCCGATCCGGCCCGGCGTCACGGGCCAGCGACGCCTCCACGGCCGGGGAGAACAGCGCGCCCGCCACACCGACGAGCACCACGCCTGCCAGCACCTCCGGCAGTGACGACGCGAACGCGAGCACGGCGAACCCGGCCACCCGCACGGCACAGCCGGCGACGACGACCGGTTTCGGCCCGAACCGGTCGGTGAGGGTGCCGCCGACGACGAACAGCCCCTGCTGACTGAACGTCCGCAGCCCCAGCACCAGCCCGATCACCCAACCCGCGAGCCCGAGGTCACCGGCGAGGTGCCCGGCCAGGTACGGGACGACGAGGTAGAAACCGACGTTGAAGAGCAGCTGGCTACCGACGAGCAGTCGGGCCACCGGGCCGAGCGAGCCCATTCGCCCCAGCGCTCGCCCGCGCTCGCGCACCGCCCCCACAACGAACTCCGCTCATCTTGATCGACCGCCGAGCGGCAACGTTAGGTGTGAATTCACCTTAGCCAACCCTTCCCGGATGAACGTGGAGAAGATTCCGCGTTTTTCGGAGTTGATTGAGAGACGTCGAGCACATATTGCAGAATGGCCATCATTGAATGTGTTGCGACCGGACGGAACGGCTGTCGAACGGGCTGGTGACGCGTTCGATGGTTTGCCGTCGAACGCGTCGAAACGCCTGGATTGCTGTGCCTTCCCGGCCGCGTCGCTTGACTGGGCGGAAGGCGCTGTGTCAACTTGCACCTTGACTTCGGGTGGTGCTGGAGAATTGTGCGCAGGCACGAGTTGAAGCGCTTCGATTTACCGGCGGACGGAAATGCGGGGGATGCGCTGATGGGTCCGGAAACGACTGTTGCGCACCGGAACCCCGCGCTGCCGCTGCCCGTGCGCGTGGCGGACCTGCTGGCGCGGCTGACCACGGCGGAGAAGATCGCGATGCTGCACCAGCACCAGCCCGCGGTGCCGCGGCTGGGGATCGCGGCGTTCCGCACCGGAACGGAAGCGCTGCACGGCGTCGCCGGGCTGGGAACCGCGACCGTGTTCCCCCAGGCGATCGGGCTCGCGAGCACGTGGAACCCGGACCTGGTCCGCGCCGTCGGCGACGCGACCGGAACCGAGGTGCGCGGCTTCCACGAGAAGGACCCGGTGGCACATGGCCTGAACGTGTGGGCGCCGGTGGTCACCCCCTTGCGAGACCCGAGGTGGGGGCGCAACGAGGAAGGCTATTCCGAGGACCCGCTGCTCACGTCGGTGATGGGCATCGCGTACGCGAGCGGGTTGCGCGGTGACCATCCGCGTTACCTCAAAACCGCGCCGACGCTGAAGCACTTCCTCGGGTACAACCACGAGACCGACCGGTGCTCGACGTCGTCGAGCCTGCGGGACCGGGTGCTGCACGAGTACGAGCTGCCCTGCTTGCTCGGTCCGATCGCAGCGGGCGCGGCCGTCGCGGTGATGCCGTACTACAACCTGGTCAACGGCAGGCCCGCGCACCTGACCCCGTACCTGGACGAGCTGCGTGGCTGGGCGACCGGGAAGATCGCGGAAATGAGCGACGCCTGGGCGCCGTCGAACGTGGCCGGGCTGCAGTGCCACCACGACAATCAGGCCGATGGCCACGCCGCGATGTTGCCGGCTGGCATCGACAGCTTCACCGACCACGACGCCGACCCGAGTGTGACGATCGAGCGGGTCTCCGAGGCGTTGCGCACCGGGCTGATCGGTGAGTCCGATGTGGACCGTGTGGTCGGACGGGTGCTGACGGTGCGGTTCCGGCTCGGCGAGTTCGACCCGCCGGGCGCCAACCCGTACGCGGCGATCGGGGCGGACGTCATCGCCTCCCCGGCCCACCGCGAGCTCGCGCTGGAGGCGGCCAGGCAGTCGATCGTGCTGCTGAAGAACGACGACGGGCTGTTGCCGCTCGGCTCTGACCAGCCGGGCACGCTCGCCGTCATCGGCACGCACGCGGGCGTGCTGTTCGAGGACTGGCACAGCGGCAAGTTGCCCTACCAGGTCACGCCACTGGACGGTCTCGCCGAACTGCACAACGGCCCGACGCACTTCGCCGAGGGCGTCGACCGCGTCACGCTGAGCACCGGCGACGGCCGCTACCTGACCGCCGGCGAGGACGGGACGGTCACCGCCGAGCCCGGCTGGACCGCGTCGGCCGCGTTCGAGGTGCTCGAGTGGGGGCAGGACGTCGTGACGTTGCGCGGCGTCTCGACGGGCCGCTACCTGGCAGCGACCGAGGACGGCGAGCTGGTCGTCGGTCGCACCGCGCCGGGCGGCTGGGTCGTGCGCGAGCAGTTCGAGCTGACCGAGCTGCCCGACGGCCGCTGGTCGCTGCGCAACATCGCGCTGGACCGTCACCTGGCGGTCGGTCACGACGGCCGGATCGGGTTCGTGCCGAACCCCGACGAGGCGACGGCTCTGTGGCTGGACGTGGAACGTGACGGTGTCGCACAGGCGGTCGCGCGAGCGTCCGCCGCCGACGTGGCGATCGTCTTCGTGGGCAACGACCCGCACATCAACGAGCGGGAGACGCAGGACCGCGTCGACCTGGAGCTCCCGCCGCGGCAGGCGGAACTGGTGCGCGCGGTGCGCCAGGCCAACCCGCGCACGGTGCTGGTCGTGGTGAGCAGCTACCCGTACGCACTGGTGTGGGAGGACCGCGAGGTGCCCGCGATCCTGTGGGCGTCGCACGGCGGCCAGGAGTTCGGCCGCGCGCTGGCCGAGGTGGTCTTCGGCCGCGCCGTGCCGAGCGGCAAGCTCACCCAGACCTGGTACCGAGGCACGCACCAGCTACCGGACCTGCTCGACTACGACATCATCAGCGCGGGCAGCACCTACCTGTACCTCGACGACGAGCCGCTGTACCCGTTCGGTCACGGCCTGAGCTACACGACCTTCGCCTACGGGCCGATGAAGCTCTCGACCTCGGTGGTGCGCCCTGACTGCGAGGTCGTCGTGTCCGTCCCGGTGATCAACACCGGTGACGTGACCGGCACCGAGGTCGTCCAGCTCTACGGCAGGCAGCGCGCGTCCCGCGTCAGGCAGCCGTTGCGCAGGCTGCTCGCGTTCAACCGGGTCCACCTCCATCCCGGCGAGCGCAAGATCGTGCGTTTCTCCTTGCGGGGCAAGGACCTGTGGCACTGGGACGTGGTCAGCGGCCGTAGGGTCACCGAGGCGGCGGAACACGTGTTGTGGGCAGGGCCGTCCTCACAGGTGGTCGCCACTCGCGCGGCACTGCGGGTGCTCGGCGAGGTGCTGCCCCCTCGCCGGCCGGGAGCAGGGTCGATCCGCGCAGAGCACTTCGACGAATGCGACGGCGTGGTCCTGTCCGACGAGACGAGGGAGGCCGGGACCGTCGTGGAGAGCAACGCGGCCGGCGGGTGGGTGCTCTTCCGCGATGTCGACGTGGACCCGAGGTACGTGATGTGCACGCTCCGCCTCGCCGGCAGTGGCGGCGAATCCGTCGTGGTCGAGTTGCGGGCCGTCGGGCAGGGGACGGGCGAGTCGGCGTCGGTCGTGTCCGTCGAGTGCCCCCGCGGGCCGTACGACTGGCAGGACGTCCCGGTCCGGGTGCCGCTGCGACCCGGAGTTTCGGATCTCCGCGTCGTCTTCGACCGCCCCGGTGTACGGCTCGCCGAACTGGTTCTGCACGCGCGCTCGTGAGTTCGCGTCGCCTCAACGGAAAGCGAGTGCGGAGTGGTCATGAACGTCCGTGCAGACACCGCGTTGCCGCTGACCTCGCTGCCGCCGCGACTCGTACCGCGGACGGGCAGTGTGCTCCCTGATTCGCTCACCACCTCCGCGGGGGATCAAGATGACCGGTGAAGACATGGCACTGTGGTTTCGCACGCCGGCCTCGGTGTGGGAGGAGGCGCTGCCACTGGGCACCGGGCGGCTGGGCGCGATGGCGTTCGGCGGCGTGACCAGCGAGCTGGTGCAGCTCAACGACGACCGGCTGTGGTCTGGGCAACCCGTTCCACCCGCGCCGGGCGATCCGGCCGTGGTCGAGCGTGCGCGTGCGCGTGCGCTCGCCGGTGACGCCGTTGGTGCCGAGGCCCTGCTGAAAACCGTTCAGGGGCCGGACACCGCCCGCTACCTCCCGCTCGCCGACCTGCGCCTCGACGTCGAGATCGGTGGGGAGGCGTGCCTGCGCAGGCACGATCTCCCGGCGGGCAACGGGGATGCGGGTGTGGAGTCCTACCGGCGCAGGCTCGATCTGAGCACCGGGGTGTACGCGGTCACGTACCGGGCAGGCGCGGTCAACGTGCTGCGGGAGGCGGTGTGCCACCCCGGTCTGCACGTGCTGGCGTGGCGGGTGCAGACCGATCGCGGCGGCGCGGCCGACGTGGCGGTGCGGCTGGACAACGCCTTGGGCGGCACCGGGTTCACGGCAGGCGACGTCGCCGGTCTGTCCGGCATGACCGGGATGGCGTACGCGGTGGTGACCGCGGTCGAGCGGGACGGGCCGGGCGCGGTGACGGTCTACGTGGCGACCGAGGCCGGCTACCGCGGTGCGGACGCCGAACCGGAGCGTGATCCAGCCGAGTGCGCCCGGCTCGCGATCACCCGTGTCGAACGGGCGCGGGAGCTCGGTTGGCACCGGTTGCGGGAGGAATCCGTTGCCGCGCACCGGGAACTGTTCTCCCGCGTCCACCTCGACCTCGGTCCCGCGCCCGACCTTCCGACGAACGAGCGCATCGCGGCCCCGGACCCGTCGCTCGCCGCGTTGCTGTTCCAGTTCGGCCGGTACCTGCTGATCACGAGCTCACGTCCGGGCACGCTGCCCGCGAACCTGCAGGGCATCTGGAACCCGCACGTCGATCCGCCGTGGCGCGGCAACTACACCCTCAACATCAACCTGCAGATGAACTACTGGCCGGCCGAGGTGACGGCACTGCCCGAGTGCCACGAGCCGCTGCTGCAGTTCGTCGAACGTCTTGCCGCACAGGGCGAGCACGTCGCGCGGCAGCTGTACGCGGCCCCCGGCTGGGTGGCTCACCACAACAGCGACCCGTGGTGCCTGGCCACCCCGGTCGGTGCCGGAACGGGGGATCCGGCGTGGTCGAACTGGCCGATGGCGGGAGCGTGGCTCTGCCTGCACCTGTGGGAGCACTTCGAGTTCGGCGGTGACGCCGTCTGGTTGCGCGAGCGGGCGTGGCCGGTGCTGCGCGGCGCGGCCGAGTTCTGCTCCGCCTGGCTCGTCGAGCACGAAGGTGCGCTGACCACGGCACCGTCGACGTCACCGGAGAACCACTACCTCGACAGCGCGGGTCGTCCGGTCGCGGTCGGCGTCGGGTCCACAATGGACCTGACTCTCACATGGGAGCTCCTCGAACGCGTCGTGGCCGCGGCCGAAGAACTCGGTCTCGAGCACGACGAAGTGGTGGAGCGGGCGAGGAAACTGTTGTCCCGGCTGCCTTCCCCGCCGATCGGCAGCCGCGGTCAGCTGCTGGAGTGGGCGGCCGAGCTGCCGGAGGCCGAGCCGGAGCACCGGCACGTGTCCCACCTGATCGGCCTGCACCCCGGACAGCGGATCGACCCTGAACGCACACCGGAGCTCGCGGCGGCGGCCAGACAGGCGCTGCTCGACCGGGGCGATGCGGGCACGGGGTGGTCGCTGGCCTGGAAGACGGCGCTGTGGGCGCGTCTCGGCGACGGCGACCGCGCCCAGGAGCTGCTGGCCATGTTCCTCGCCGACGTCACTGCCGACGTCACTGCCGACGGCGCGCATGGCGGCGGTGTCTACCGAAACCTCCTCTGCTCGCATCCGCCGTTCCAGATCGACGGCAACTTCGGCATCACAGCGGCGATCGCCGAGATGCTGCTGCAGAGCCACACCGGCGAGCTGCGGCTGCTGCCCGCGTTGCCGCCGGCGTGGCGGCGCGGCTCGGTGCTGGGTCTGCGTGCTCGTGGCGGCCTCACGGTGGATCTGACGTGGGACGAGGGTGAACTGACGGCGGTGGCGGTGCACGGTGCGCGTTCGCCCCGCACGGTCGCGCTGCGGCACCGCGACCGGCGCGTGGACATCGAGGTGAGGCAGGGAGTCCGGCACGTGCTGAACGGCGGACTGGTGGAGGTGTTCATCTGATCAGGCGAGCGTGCAGCCGAATCCGTTGACGCTGAACGCGTTCGGGGCGGGGTTGATGGGTCCGCTGGTGCCGGTGAACCCCATGAGCACCGACTCGCCCCTGGCGATCGTCTGGTTGTACGGCACGGCGGTCGCGGACACGTCCTGGCCCGAGTGCTTCGGCGTCGCGTTCCACATCTCCGACACTGTCTGGCCGTGGGTGAACTTCCACTGCAACGTCCAGCCCGTGACGTCGGTCTTGCCGGTATTGCGGATGGTGACGTCGGTGCGGAACCCGCCGGGCCACGTGTGCGTGACGCGGTACTCGACCGAGCAGCCTGTCACCGCCTTCGGCGCGGGTGTGGTGGGCGTGACCTGTGGCGGTGGCGGTGCGGTGGCGTCCGGCTGCGCGCAGGGCGGTCCCCAGCGGCCGAGCCGCCTGGCCGAAGCGGACTCCTCCGCCTCGCGCAGCGTGCGGTCGTCGGCTGCCTCGAGGCGCACCATGCCCAGCTCGACGGCGAGCACCGCGTAGTCCGTACCGTCCGCCAGCCGCAGCGACCCCTCCGGCGTCGGCTCCACCAGCTTCTCGAGCAGCATGGTCCTCGCGAACGTGGTTGCCGCGTCCGCCCAGCAGGCGTCCGGCGCGGCGAGGCCCCTGACCTGGATCTTCGCTCCGTCGGAGAGTTCCACGGTTCGCACGTCGACGACGCGCTGGACGGTCACGGACAGCGCGGCCTTGATGGGTGGTTCGATGATCTCCGGGACATTCGGGGGTGTCTGCGCGGGCGCGGGTGCTGCCTGTTCGCCTCCGCCTCCGCACGCGCCGGCCGCGCTGGTGAGCAGAACGGCGGTGATCAACAGCCATCTGACGGGTTTTGTTCTCAGTGCGCCAGGTACTCGTCTCATGTTCCCCTGCGGCAAGGCGATGTCGGCGATGTCGGCGATCGTCCCAAAAGGAGCTCGCCCGAACGGCGTATCTCGTCCCGGCAGGCTACGGCGCTCACGCCGAATGCGGAAGATTTTTCACGCGATTTGAGCATCGGCTGTTCGATGCAATTCGAATCGAATTCTGTCGAACGACGACGAGAAATCGTTGTCAGCGGGCGGCGGTGCTGCCGCGATCGGTGAGCCTCGGCTGGAGCAGGCGCACCTCCGGAGCCTGTTCCTGCCCGAGGCGGGCCATCACCATCTCGACCGCGATCGCGCCCAGTTCCTGAGCGGGAACGGCGATCGAGGTGAGCGGCACGGGCAGGCTCTCCGCGAGGTCGTCGGGGCACAGCGTGATCACCGACAGGTCGGCGGGCACGTCCAGCGACCGGCGCCGCAGTTCGAGCAGGAGCTGGCCGAGGATGGCCTCGTTGTGCACGACCAGGCCGGTGGTGCCGCGGTCCGGGTGCAGCACGTCGTCCAGGCACGCCGCGACCGAGTCGTAGCCGGGGGCGCACGAGTGCACCGACGCGGACAGGTTCCGCTTGGAGGTCTCGCCGCGGAACCCGGCCAGCAGTCGTGCGGCGTAGCTGGTGCCGCGGTCGTACACCGAGGGATGCGAGCCGATCAGCGCGATCGAACGGTGCCCGAGATCGGCCAGGTGGGCCGCCATCTGCTTGCCCGCCGCGGTGAAGTCGAGGTCGACGCAGCTCAGGCCCTCGTGGTCGTCGGGCATGCCGAGCAGGACCACCGGCGCGTCGACGGCGCGCAGTTCGGGAACGCGTGGATCCGCGCTCTCCACGTCCATCATGATGATCGCGTCCGCCATGGACCGTGCGATGACCCGATGGGCTTCGTCGGGGCCGGACTCCTTGGTCAGCAGCAGCACGTCGTACTCGTACTCGCGTGCGGCGGCGACGATCGACGCGACGAACTGCATGATCACCGGCATGTTCACGCCGGATCGCAGCGGCACGACCAGG
>JAVXWK010000578.1:0-17719 GCA_032230575.1 Pseudonocardiales bacterium
TGTACAAGGAGTTCGGCCCGGCGCACAACATCGCCATCAACGAGGAGACCGGTTTCGCCTACGCGATCGGTTCCAACACGTGCAGTGGCGGCCCGCACATGGTCGACATCCGCATGCCGAAGCAGCCGAAGAACGCGGGCTGCGTCGCGCAGGACGGGTACACGCACGACAACCAGTGCGTGATCTACCGCGGTCCTGACGCGGCCTACCGAGGCCGGGAGATCTGCTTCAACTCCAACGAGGACACGCTGACGATCGTCGACGTGACCGACAAGGCCAACCCGGTGCAGATCGTCCGCAAGGCCTACTCCGGCGCGCAGTACTCGCACCAGGGCTGGCTCACCGAGGACCAGCGGTACTTCCTGCTCGACGACGAGCTGGACGAGTCGCGGGGCACGGACAAGCACACCAAGACCTACATCTGGGACCTGGCGAGCCTCGCGAACCCGGTGCACACCGGCACCTACAGCTCGCCCGCCACGGCGATCGACCACAACCAGTACATCAAGGGCAAGTACTCCTACCAGTCCAACTACCAGGCCGGCCTGCGGATCCTGGACGTCAGCGGCGTCGCGTCGGCGAAGCTCACCGAGGCCGGGTTCTTCGACATCTACCCGGCCTCCGACGAGGCGAAGTTCAACGGGTCGTGGAGCAACTACCCGTACTTCGCCAGCGGCATCGTCCTGGTGAACGGCATCGAGCAGGGCCTGGTCGTGGTGAAGCCCAACCTGGGTGCCACCGAACCGCCGCCCGCCGGTGGCAAGTTCGAGAACACGGCCGACGTGCAGATCCCCGACGCGGGCGCGGCGGTCACCTCTCCGGTGTCCGTCTCGGGTGTTCTCGGCAAGGCGCCGGGTGCGCTGAAGGTCAACGTGGACATCAAGCACCCGTACCGCGGTGACCTGGTGATCGACCTCGTCGCACCGGACGGCACCTCGTTCCGGCTCAAGGGTTCCAGCAACGACTCGGGCGACAACGTGGTGACGACCTACGAGGTGAACGCGGCCGCCGAGGACGCCGCGGGCACCTGGCAGCTCAAGGTCCAGGACGTCGCCAGCGCCGATGCCGGCTACTTGGACGCGTGGAGCCTGCAGTTCTGAACCTGACGCGGGTGGGCGGCGCGTCCGTCCACCCGCGTTCCCGGGAGTGATCATGCGCAAGCTGACCTTTGTGGACTGGATCTTCGCCCTGGTCGCCG
Organism: Pseudonocardiales bacterium; assembly: GCA_032230575.1. Lineage (GTDB taxonomy): Bacteria > Actinomycetota > Actinomycetes > Mycobacteriales > Pseudonocardiaceae > Lentzea. The sequence goes on from JAVXWK010000578.1 coordinate 1,199, forward strand.
TCGCCGTCGTGGTGGGCGGCGGGATCATGGTGTTCGCCAGGTCCGCTCCACCGATGCAGCACCAGAACATGGGGCCGGTGATGCCCGCCTCGCACAGCGACGGACTGTCCGATGTGGAGAGTGGCTACCGGTTCGAGAGCGTGACGACGCCCGCGAGCAGGGGTGCCGCGGTGCCGGTGGCGTTCCGGATCCTCGACAGCGCCGGGAAACCCGTGACCAGGTTCCTGGACGACCAGACCAAGCAGATGCACTTCTTCGCCGTGCGCGAGGACATGAACGTGCACGAGCACGTGCACCCGGTGCTGGAAGGCGACACCTGGCACACCGCTCTCGCGCTGCCCGACGGTGGCGCGTACCGGATGTTCGCCGAGTTCGTGCCGCTCGACACGAAGGACGCGCGCCACCCGGTGGTGCTGGGCGTGCCGTTCAGCGTTCCCGGTGACACGACGCTTGTTCCGGTCCCCGCTCCCGCTGCCGAGGCGACCACCACCGACGGCTACCACGTGCTGCGCGTGGACTCACCGGCCCAGCCGACGGCGTCGCGGCCGCAGGTCCTGAAGTTCTCCATCCGCGGTCCGGACGGCGTGCCGGTGAGCGCGCTGGAACCCCACCTCGGCGCGAACGGGCACATGACCGGCTTCCACACCATGTTGCTGTCCGCCACGCACCTGCACCCGATCGAGCTGGCGGGCATTCCGCTGGTCAACGGGGAGCTGAGCTTCCAGGCGATGTTCGCGGACCGCGGCGAGTACCGGTTGTTCCTGGAGTTCGCCCACGCGGGGAAGGTGCACAAGGCGGCGGTCACCGTCGACGTTCTCTGACCGGTTGCCTCTATAGCTTCAGTGTTGACTTAAACCAGTCGCACTGACGTCTTGACGTCGGCCTGAGCCTCCAGATGATCCGGCAACGAAGCGCGGTAGATCGGCATCGCGGCGGCCGTGGTGACGATCGCGACGGCGACGAGGATCGCGAACATCTCCGGTGTCACCAGCTCGTACGCCAGCCCGATGTTGATGAAGATCAGGATCATCAGCCCGCGGGCGTTCATCAGGCCGCCCACGGCCGAGGCGTAGCGCCAGGAGTAGCCCTGCGCACGCACGACCAGGCCGCAGCCGAGGTACTTGCCGGCGAACGCGGCCAGCATGATCACGGCCAGCGGGAACCACAGCCTGCCGCCCGCGCCGAACCCGGAGACCTGGGTGTTGAGGCCGCTGAACGCGAAGAACACCGGCAGCAGCAGGATCGAGTTGAGGTCGGTGAGCTTGGTTTCGAGCTCGTGCCGCACGACCGCGCCCTTGGGCATCGCGAGTCCGGTGACGAAGCCGCCGAACACCGAGAACACGCCGATGTAGTCGGTGAACCACCCGGCGCCGAGCACGACGAGCAGGATGATCGCCATCATGTCGCGGCTGAGCTTGCCGTCGCGTTCGGCCCGTTCGCCGAGCTTGGCGAGCCACTTGCGGCCCACTGTGAGCATCAGTCCGGCGAAGATCGCCGCGCCGATGATCGTGCGCAGCGCGCCGGACGGGCTGCCGGACGCGCCGACGGCGATGATCAGTGCGAGGAACGCCCACGCCACCGCGTCGTCGATCGCAGCCGCCACCAGTGTCAGGCCGCCGATCGGGGTGTTCGCGATGCCGCGTTCCTGCAGGATCCTGGCCAGCATCGGGAAGGCGGTGATCGACAGGGCGCCGCCCACGAACAGCATGAACACCCACAGGCTCGACCCCTCGGGGGCGAGCGAGTCGAAGAAGATCACCGCGGTGCCCGCGCCGAGCAGGAACGTCGGCACGATGCCGGACACGGCGAGCACGGAGGCCTTGCGGGCGTGCGAACCCGCGGTCAGCTTGTGGTCCAAGGAGGTCCCGACGAGGAACATGTAGAACGTCAGCCCGATCGTGCTGAGCACGTACAGGGTGCTCTTGACGTCCGCGGGGAAGAGCTGGGCCTGCACGCCGGGTGCGACGGCACCGAGCAACGCGGGTCCGAGCAGGACGCCGGCGACCATCTCGCCGACCACCCTGGGTTGCTTGACCAGCATGGCGAGCCGTCCGCACAGGGTGGTCGCGACGAGCACCACCGCCAGCGCGGCGAAGACCTGCAACGCGAAGTGGATCTGGTTCACCGGGATCTCCTGGGGTTAGTGCCGGACCGGGCAACCCTGCGTGTCGTGCGTGTCGAAGTACTGGCCCGCCAGCCGAAGCCGGTGGGCGTGCAGCACCATCGCGGTGCCGAGCACGAGCTGGACGACGCTGCGTCCCACGTCCTCCCAGCGGTCGCGCACTCGCATGAGGGCCAGGCGTCGACGGGGAACGGAGCCGTCGCGGACGAGCAGGCACGGGCCGCGGCTCGGCAGTGACCTGGTGTGCGTGACCGAGGAGTGCAACGTGACTCGGCGCAGCACCTCTCTCGCGGCAGCTCGCATCACGATGGGGGAGAGCCGCCACGCCGGGCACGGGCGGTTGGCGGCGATGCCGAACGGGATGTGGTGCTCGTGACGGGCCGCGGTGTGCTCCCAGCGGCCGGGGTCGAACTCGTGCGGTCTCGGGTAGCCGGCCGCGTGGTAGGCCGGATAGTTGAAGCACAGCACCGAACCCGCCGGGAACCTCGTGTGCTCGTCCAACTCGATGTCGTCGGTCGTGATGCGGTGCGTGATGCCGAACAACGGGTAGAGCCGGAACGTCTCGTCCAGCACGTGGGCGAAGTACCTGTCGTCGTCGACCCGTTGCGCCACTTCGGGATGCTGCGCCAGCGCCAGCAGCAGGTGCGCCATCGCCTCGGACATCTGCACCACAGCGGTGTTGAAGTACGTGCCCTGCAGGTAGTGCACCTGTTCCTGCTCGGACAGCGTGGTGGGCAACGGGTGCCGGACGTCCTGCAGACGCGTGGCCAGGTAGCGCGTCAGCCGGGCGCGGCGGGCGGGATGGCGCAAACCCGTGCACTTCAACGAGGTCACGACGTCGTCGGCGTGCCCGATGATCAGGTCACGAGCGGCTCGCGGGCACGGCTCGCCGAACACCAGCTCGTAGAAGTACTCGGCCCACACCGGCATCATCAGGTCCCGCAACCGGACCAGCGTCACCGGCGCGGTCAGCATCTCGTCGAGCACGTTCCGGGTGCACCTCGTCGCCGTGGCCGCCAGTTCCTCGCTCGGTCCGGCGAGAAAGCCCCGTGTCGCACGAGCCACGTCCTCGTAGCGCGGACCGGCCTCCAGGTGTTCCTGGTGGACCTCGGGGCCGGGTGCGAGCCAGTACCAGAACAGGTCCGACAGCCCGGCGCCCTTGCTGCGGCCGTTCGCGGCGGGATGTCCGTAGAGCTCCTCGAACCGGTCCGCGCCGACCTGCTCGTTGGGGAAGGTGTTCGCGTTGTCCCCGTTGACCTTCTCGAACACCTTGGCGCGCAAGGTGACCACGAGCTTGCTCAGCACCTGGCCACCACCATGTCGCGCGTCAGATCCCCTCCGCACATGGCCAGCACGTGCTCGAACTCGTCCCTGAGCACGTCCAGCACCGTGCGCACCCCGGCCGACCCGTCGGCCGCGAGTCCCCACAACACCGGCCTGCCGACACCGACGGCCGAGGCGCCCAGCGCGAGTGCCAGAGCGACATCACCTCCACTTCGAACGCCGCCGTCCAGCACCACCGGAACCCGTCCAGCGACCGCGTCAGCCACTGCGGGCAGCGCGTCCAAGGCCGCGGGCACGAGATCGAGCTGGCGACCACCGTGGTTGGACACGAAGATCCCCAGCCCGTGCCCGGCCGCGAGCGCCGTGTCGGCGGGATGCAGCACTCCCTTGAGCCACACCGGAAGCGACGTCATCTCGCAGATCCGGTCGACGTCGTCCCAGGAGAACGCGCCCATCTCGATCTTCCGCAACCCGGCGCCGACCAGATCGCGCATGTTCTCCGCCGCGAGCCCGGCAGGCAGGTCGTGGAAGCCGTGCTCGATGTCGCGCCGGTGCCGTCCGAAGACAGGGGAGTCGACCGTGATCACCAACGCCGCGCAGCCCGCCCGTTCCGCCCGCCGCACCAGCGCTTCCGTGACCTCGAAGTCCGGCTGCACGTACAGCTGGAACCACACCGGCCCGGTCGCGGCCGCCACGACGTCGGCGATCGGCACGGTCGAAGCCATGCTCGACACCAGCACGGTGCCGTTCAACGCCCGCGCGGTCGCCAGCTCACCGTCGGGGTGCGCGAGCTTGTGGAACGCGGTCGGCGAGATCAGCACGGGAAAGCCGAAGTCCCTGGGTTCGCCACCCCGCAACACCCGTGGCAGCAGAGCGAGGCGCCGGAACGCGGCCTCGTTCTCCGCGAGCACGACCTCGTCCCCGACCCCGCCCGCGAAGAAGTCGTAGTGGACGGGGTCGAGCACCGCGCGTGCCTTCTCGTGAAGTTCCGCGAGCACCGGGGTCACCGCAGGTACTCCCGCAACGGTGCTTTGTGCACGTTCTCGCTGTCCCACTCGTTCTCGAGGTTCTCGGTGAGGTGGTGCTCGTCCACCGACGAGCCGCCCCGGAACCGCCGCACCACGGGGTGCAGGTAGCGGCCGTCGAGCCCGCTGGTGTCCTCTTGGGACGTTCGTCCGGCCGTGATGTCGAACGGGTTGACCTTGTCGTGGTCCGCGCCGTACTCGAGCGTGACCGTCAGGTACGTCTCGACATCGCCGAACTCTCCGCGCCCAACGGCTTCGTGCAGGTGCGCGACCGGCACTTCCTCCACGTACCGAACCCCGTCCGGCCCGATCAGCACCACGTCCGCGAGGAAGCCGAACATCTGCCACAGCGCGGAAGTCCGGTTGACCCGCTCGATGATCGCCTCGGTGATGCCGTCCGCCGCCAGTTGCCTGCTCGGCCAGTCCACGCCGTGGTACCGGTGTTCGTGGATCCGGTGCAGCGCCCGGACCCCGTAGCGGAAGCCGTGGATGAACCCGCTGGTCGACTTCTTGAAGTCCCGTGCCTGGGTGATCGTGCCCGCGAAGTACAGGTCCGGCACGTTCACCGACTCCCATGCCGCCGTCTGGTCCGGGAACCGCGAGTTGATCGTGAGCCGCGGCCGGCATTCCGGTGCGAAGATCGAGGCGTCGAACCGGAACCCGGTCGCGAGGATGACCCGGTCGTAGCGGATCTCCTTGATCACCTCCCGCACCCGCTGGAAGCTGACCTTCACCAGGTAGTCGTCGCCGTCGCGCCGGATGCCGACGATGTGCCCGTCCAGCACCGCGTTCTGCGACTTGAGCTGGTAGGTGTCGAGGAAGTTGTTGTTCACCGCCCGCAGATGCCCGACGAAGTGCGTCTGCCACGCCAGTTTCAACGAGCCGGGTCCGGCGACGTGGATCACCGATGCGGTCTCGGTCAGAGCGTCTGCGGTCTCGAACGCCGAGTTGCCGCGCCCGACGATCAGCACCTTCTTGTTGACGAAGTCCTGCGGCTCGACGGAAACGTCGTAGTACAGCTCGGCGTGCTCGACCCCCTCGATCTCCGGCACGTACTGCTTCGACACACCGGTCGCCGCGATGATCCGCCTCGCCCGGTACGTGACGCCGTTCTGGTCGTGCACCACGAAGTCGTCCGGCCTGGTCACCGACACGACCCGAGTGTCGTAGCGGATCGGCAGGTCGTTCTTCACCGCGAAGTCGCCGAGATACCGGACCATGTCGTCGGCGTGTGGGAAGTAGCGCGGCGTGTACCCGGTGAACAGCAGCTCGGGATGGTCGCTCAGCAACGAGTTCCAGTCCACGCGCAGGTTCAGCTCCGGGTCGTCCCAGCCCGTGTGGACCTTGTTGATGGAGATCAGCCGGCGGTGCCGGGGGAAGCGGGTGAAGAACGTCCCCGCCGCCGCACCGGACTCCAGCACCAGGTGGTCGCGCCCCGCCTGTTTGAGCAGGTAGGACGCCTGCAGTCCCGCCGGACCGGCGCCGATCACGAGACACTCGGTCGAAACCTCGCTGGACACGACTTCTCTCCTCACGCGATCAACTGACGCTTGTCGGGCTTGCCGCTGGGGGCGACAGGCGGTTCGGCGATGGCTGTTACGCGAACGGGAGCGCAGGCCGCGCCGAGCCGTTCGATCACGAGCTTGCGCAGCTCTTCGAGTTCGGGAACACGATCGGCTTTCGGCACGACGAACGCGTGCACGGCCTCGCCGGTCTCGTCGTCCGGCACCGCGACCACGTAGGCCTCGGCGACGTCCGGGTGCTCGGCGATCGTGTGCTCGATCGGGCCGATGTAGTGGAGGTTGGCGTTGACGATCACGACGTCCCTGGCCCGGCCGGTGAGGTGCAGGAACCCGTCGGAGTCGAAGTGGCCGAGGTCGCGGGTGCGGACCCAGCCGTCGACGAAGACCTCGGCGGACTCCTCCGGGTTCGCCCAGTACGCACTGGCCTGGCCTGGAGTGCGCACGAACAGCTCGCCGTCGCGGATCTCCACGTCCACCGGTGGTTTCCCGACCGTGCCGGGTGGGTCGGACGGCGTGGCCATCGAGATCATGCCGGTCTCGGTCTGGCCGTAACCGTGGAACAGCACCGGTCCCAGCACCTCCAGGGCCTCCCGGTGGCGCTCGGTGGTCAGCGGCGAGCCCGAGACCAGCAGTGCGCGCAACGACGACAGGTCGGCAGGGGAGTGGACGAGCTTCACCAAGCCCGGCACGGTGATCACGCGTGCCGTCGCCCGGTGACGGGTGATCGCGCCGGCCGGGTTGTCGGCGACGACGATCGTGCCGCCCGCCGTCAACGTCAGCACCGCGTACTCGAACATCACTTGGCTGGACAGCGATCCGAACACGAGATAGCGCTGCAGACGACCGGCGAGCTCCCGGACCGCGGGAGGCCAGGCGTCAGGACGGGCGGTCCACGCGGTGGTCATCGAGGAGTAGGACTGGGCGCAGGCTTTGGGACGGCCGGTGCTGCCACTGGTGTGGATGAGCCGGGCGATGTCGTCAGGCCTGCCGTCGCACCGCAGTTCTGACGCGGGAGCCTGCGGAATGTCCGAGTCACGCAGGACGAGTTCGATGTCCAGGCCGAGCAGGTGCTCGACCTGAGCCTCGGTCAGCCCCGGCCGCACGCCCACCACCCGTGCGCCCACCGCGTGCGCCGCCAAGATCGTCGCGAACGCCTCCGGGTTCACCCCCTGCACCAGTGCAACGCCGTCACCAGGCTCGATACCCTTGGCGCGCAGCCCACCGGCGATCCGCGCCACCAGGTCGAGCATCTCGCCGCCGGTCACCACGCGGATGCCGTGCTCGAACACCGGCCGGTCCGCGGCGGCGCCGAGCACGTCGAGCACCGCACGCGGGAACGGCTCGGCGTCACGCGCCGGCAAGGCATTCCTTCACGAACACGACCAGCGGCTGCTGGTGCACGTCCGGGAAGTCCCAGTGGTTCTCCAGGTTCTCGGCCAGGTGGTGGGTCGCGGTCAGCACGCCGTGCCGGTAGTACCGCACCACCGGGTGCAGGTAGCCGGCCTGGGCCGCGTTGGCGGCGTCGTTCTCCGCGACACGGGGGATGTCGATGTCGAACGGGTCCACGGTGTCGTGGTCCGGCCCGTACTCCAGCGTGGCGACGAACCGGTGCTCCGCCGCGCCGAGCCCGCCGTCCGCGACATACGCGACCGGCACCTCCTCCTCGTACCGCGCCTCGCCATCGGAGACCGTCACGACGTCACCGATCACCGCGAACTGCTGCCACAGGCACGAAGACCTGTTCACCCGCGCGATCACGGCGTCGCTGATCGCCTCTGGTGACACCTCCAACGACTCACCGGGCCATTCAACGGCGTGGTTGCGGGCGGACAGCACTCGGTGCAGCGCGCGGGCGCCGTAGCGGAAGCCGTGGATGAACCCGCTGGTCGACTTCTTGAAGTCACGCGACTGCGTGATCGTGCCCGCGAAGTACAGCCCGGGGATGTTCACCGACTCGAACGCCGGGGTGAGCTCCGGGAACCTGTCCTTGATGACGAGCGCCGGGCGGCAGCTGTCGTCGAAGATCGAGGCGTCGAACCGGAACCCGGTGCACGCGATGATCCGGTCGTACTCCAGCTCGCGCAGCTTCTCGACCGTGCGGGCGTACCGGAACTGGATCCGGAACCCGCCTTCCGGCCGCGGCTCGATGCGTTCGATCGTGCCGTCGATCACCGCGTTCTCGGACTTGAGCTGGTAGGTGTCGAGGAAGTTGTTGTTGACGGCGCGCAGATGTCCGACGTAATGCGTCTGCCATGCCAGCTTCACCGAGTGCGGCCCGGCCACGTGGATGACGGCGGCGTGCTCGACGAGCGCGTCGGCGGTCTCGAAGCCGGAGTTGCCCTTGCCGATCACGAGCACCCGCTGGTCGGTGAACGACGCCGGGTTCGTGTCGAAGGTGTCGTAGCGTTCGACGTGCTCGATGCCGGGGATCTCCGGCACGTACAGCTGCGAGACGCCGGTCGCCATCACCAGGTTCCTCGCCTGCCACGTCCGTCCACTGTGGTCGGTCACCACGAACCCGCCGGAGGAGCGCGAGACCGTGGTGACATCGACGTCGTAGTGCACCTCGAGGCCGGCCGCGCAGTCCTGGAAGTACCGGACGATGTCGTCCGCGTCCGGGAAGTACTTCGGGCTGTAGCGGGTGAACAGCAGGTCCGGGTCGTCGAGCAGCAGCGAGTTCCAGTCCATCCGCATCCGCCGCTCCGGGTCGTCGAACCCGGTGTGGACCTTGTTGATGGAGATCAGCTTGCGATGCCGGGGATAGCGGGTGAAGAACGCGCCGGCCCCGCTGCCGCGTTCGAGGACGGCGTAGTCGCGACCGTCCCGCTCCAGCAGTGCGGCGAGCTGCAAACCGGCCGGTCCCGCGCCGATGATCAGGTAGTCGTGGGCCATGTCCGGGGAACGTACTGAGCAGATCTCAGAACTTTCTGAGATCGACTGCCTACCGTCCGTGCGGTGACCGTGGACCTGAGTTCGGCGCTGACCGCGGAGCACCTCCTCAGCGCTTCGGAGCCGCTGCCCGTGCTGGTCGGACCCGTTGTGCTGGACCGGGTTCAGCAGGGCCGCGCCTACCTGCGCAAGGTGCTCGCCGACGACGAACGCCCGGTGTACGGCGCCAAGACCGGGTTCGGTGCCCTGGTGGGCTTCGCCGGCCGGGCTTCCGAAGCTGACCAGTGCGACAACACCCTCGCACACCTCGGCGCGGGCCAAGGACCCGACCTCCCGCTCGACATCGCCAGAGCGGCGTTGCTGGTGCGCACGTGGTCTCTCGCCCAGGGCCTGTCCGGCGTGTCCGCGCACGTCGTGGAGGGGCTCGCGGCGATGTTCGCGACCACGTTCGTCCCGGCGATCCCGCGCTACGGATCCATTGGGGCCAGCGGAGACCTGATTCCTCTGGCCTATGCGGCACAGGCGTTGCGCGGCCGTGGACACGCCTATCTGGACGGCGCTCGCCTGGCCGCTTCGGACGCTCTCGTCGCCGCCGGTCTGACGCCGCTTGCCCTGGACGGCCGCGACGCACTCGCTCTCGTCAACGGCACGTCGGTCACCACGGCCGCGACTTCTCTTGCGCTGTCGTCGATCCGCGCGTCACATCGAGCTGTCGCGGACCTGACCTGCCTCCTCGCGGACGTTCTCGGTGCGGATCCCGGTTTCCTGGACCCGCGGCTGATCACCGCGTTCGGTCACGCCGGCGCCACCTCCGTTGCCGCGCGGATGCGTGCGCTGCTGGAAGGCGCTCAGCCCAGCGGCGACCGCCCGTTGCAGGAGCCGTACAGCCTCCGGTGCTCACCGCAGCTGCTCGGCGCGGCCGAGGACGCGCTGCGGTACGTCGACGGTGTGGTCGCCGCGGACCTCGGGGGAGTGAGCGACAACCCGCTGTTCTTCCCCGACGACGACCTGGTCGCGCACGGCGGCAACTTCTTCGGCCAGCCCGCCGCGTTCGCCGCCGACGTGCTCGCGATGGTCACCGCGTCCGTCGGCAACCTCGCCGAACGTCAGCTCGACCTCCTGGTCGACCCCTCGCGCAACACCGGCCTGCCGCCGATGCTCGCCGCCGGGCCCGGTCAGCAGCACGGGCTGCAGGGCGTGCAGCTGGCGACAACCGCGTTCGTGGCGGAGATCCGCCGCAACGTGCTGCCCGCCAGCACGCAGAGCCTGTCGACCAACCTGCGCAACCAGGACGTCGTGCCGTTCGGAACCCAGGCCGCCTTGCGCGCCTACGACCTGGCCGAACTGCTGCGCCTGCTGGTGGGTTCGCTCGCGCTGGGACTCAGGCAAGCAGTGCACGTGGGTGGGAGGCGGCCGACCGCGCCGAGGTGTGCGGAGCTGGTGGACGAGTTGGTCGCGGCGATCGAACCCATCGATCCCGACAGGCCGCTCGACGAGGACGTGCGCGTTGCGGCGCAGGTCGTCACGGACAGGCGGCCGTGATCCTCTCCCGCAGGGGCACCGGGTGCTGTCGCTGTCCTGCCAACGGCAGCCGCAACGTGAACCGTGCTCCCCGCCCCGGGTGTCCCACCGCCTCAACGGTTCCGCCGTGCCCAGTGACGATCTCCCGCACCAGCGACAGGCCGAGCCCGAACCGGTTCTCCCCGGCTCCGTGCCGGTATCGCTCGAACAACCCGTCAGCGTCTCGCGGTTCAAACCCTTCGCCGGTGTCCGCCACCACCAGCTCCGCGAACCCGCCCACAGCGCGAAGCCGCACCGAGATCCGCCCACCTTCGGGCGTGTGCCGCACCGCGTTCGCGAGCAGCTCGTCCACCGAACGCCGCAACGCCGTCTCAACCCCGTTGACCACCAAGGCAATCCCAGCGTGCTCAACGCCCAGGACGATCCCGCGCTCGACGGCCCGCTCGCTCTCGCCCTTGACCGCCGCGTCCGCCACCGCCGTCAGATCGACCGGCTGCCCGGACTGTCCGGTCAACTGCGCCGACAGCAGCAGGTCGTCCACCACGTCCCCGAGTCCGCGAATCGACTTCGCCAGCGCGTCGAGGCTGTCCCGGTGGCCGTCGGGCAGGTCGGTCGCGGCCTGCAAGAGCTGTGCTCGCAGGTACGCCCGTGCGATCGGCGTCCGCAGCTCGTGGCTGGCCTCCGTGACGAACCGCCGTTGCCGCGCCAACGCCTCCGCCAGCGGGCCGACTGTCCGCCGCCCCACGCTCAGCCCGATGAACGCCGCCACGAGCAACCCGGCCAGCAGCGCGATCCCGAGCGCCTGCACCAGGTGCGTGCGGTCAGCCAGCTGGTACCGCATGTCGAACACGGCCTGCACCGTGCCGGAAGCACCAGGCGTGGTGAGCACCATGTACGAGGTGCCGTTCGCGGCCACGTCCCGCGAGATCGCCACACCGGACGAGCGGACCGCGGTCAGATCGGCGCCCAGCGGGAACCCGGCAGGCACCTGCAGCGGCCCCACGTCGACCACGCCGTCCTTCAGCACGAACACCCACGCGCACTTCGGCGCGACACCGGGCACGCCGAACCGCGCGTTGTACTGGAGTTCGCGCGTCACCTGGGTTTCCTGCGCGTGCACCATGACGAGGTAGGCGATCCCGCCGACGAACGCGACCATCACCGTGATCGCCAGGCCCACGAGCACGCTGACTCGCAGCCGCGCCCTCCGGACTTCCTCTTTCACAAAGCCCCCAACCGGTAACCGACCCCCTGCACCGTGTGCACCACGGACCGCCCGACCTTGGTCCGCAGGTAGTGCACATATGTGTCCACAATGGACGGTGACGGCGCGTCGCCGAACACGGTCCGCCGCAACGACGCCCGCGTGTGCACCGTCTCCGGATGCGTCGCGAGCACTCGCAGCAGGCCGAACTCGCGCTCGGTCAGCGGCACGCGCTCGCCGTCGGGCAGCACCACCCGGTGTTGTTCGAGCTCCAGGCGACCAGCGCCGATCCGCAGGACTGCCGCCAGTTCCGCCGCCCGCCGGCCCAGCGCCCGCAGCCGCGCGAACAGCTCACCCAGATCGAACGGCTTCATCAGGTAGTCGTCGGCACCCGCGTCGAGCCCGTCGATCCGGTCCCGCACCGACCCCATCGCCGTCAGCATCAACGCCTGCGTGCGCACCGCACGCGAGCGAAGACGCGCCAGCAGTTCGAGCCCGTCGAGCACCGGCAGGCCTCGATCGATCACCACCACGTCGTACGGGCGAGTCAGGGCGAGATGCAGTCCGCGTTGCCCGTCGAAGGCGACATCGACGACATGTCCCTCACCGCGCAGCACAACGGCGAGCAACTCCACGAGCTCTCTGTCGTCCTCCACGAGCAGTAGCCGCACAAGACGAAGAATCGCACGCTACCAAGGCGTCCGACCAGGTCACCAAGGCAGTGCAACAGCCAATGGACAGCCGCGGATTCTGTTCACGAATGTGATACCGACAGCTCAATCCACCTCTCGCCGCGAGAGATCGATCGCAATTCAACGATAAACATGTGAATCACGCCCACGGCACGACCTGCGAGAGCGCGATCAGTGTGAACGGTCAGGCGCGCACGACGGCGGGTGTGGTGAAGCGGCCGCCGACCCAGCCCGCCGTCGCGATGGCGCGCAGCCCGGGGTCGCCCTCGGTGAGCTGACCGTGCGGGCCGAGCACGTCCGCCGAAGAACTGCCGTCGTGCCACCGCACCGGCAGCCGCCCGTGCCGCTCCAGCACGCCGGCGAGCTTGGACGTCAGCTTGGCACTGCCGATGTGCACCCATCGGCTCGGGAACAGCTCCAGCAGGTCCAGCGTCGCCGGGCTGAGCTCCGGCACGACCGTGATGCCGTTGTCCCGCCCGTACTCGACCAGGTCGCGCAACGCGTCCGGATCGCCCTCGGGGAACACGTGCATGACGTTGAGCTTGTAGGCGGCCATCTTGTCGATGGCCTTGCGCATCTCGGCGGGCGCCAGCAACGCGCTCGTCACGCCACGCCACTGGAACGCGGGGGAGTCCTGCACGTCGGCCGCGCGCACGGTGCCGTCGGCCGTCATCAGCTGCCGGAACGACTGCACGCCGTGCCGCAGCCCGGCCTGTGTACCGGCGCGGAGCATCACGGCCGAGTTGCTGACCAGCAGCGCGTAGCCCTCGGGACCGAGGCCGCGCATAGCCGGGTCGTGCGACACCATCAGCATGCCGTCCGCCGACTCGGCGAGCAGGTAGCCGGTCTGCCGGAAGATGAGCTCGCGCATCATCGCGGCCGCCGTGCGCGCCTGCCCGGTCACCCGGACCGCGACGTCCTCGGTCAACGTGAACGCACCCGTGCGACGGGGCGCGCTCGACGGCATCGGAATAATCACGCGTGTCCTCCCAGCGACTCAACGTGAAAACCCGCGCGAGAGTTCCACGTCAGTGACCATGATCACTGGTTCGCCAGCCGCACCGTGAACGTCGCGCCCTCGCCCGAAGTGCTCGATCAGCTGAGCAGCTCGCGGACCCGAGGCACGACCTCGGTCCCGTACAGCTCGATCGTCCGCATCAGCGACTCGTGCGACAGCCCGCCGATCCCGTACTTCAGGTCGAACCGGCTGGCGCCCAGCGTCTTCATCGTCCGCGCCATCTTCTCCGCGACCGTCTCCGGCGACCCGACGAACAACGCGCCGTGCGGCCCCACCTCGTGGGCGTAGGACTCCGGAGTCGGCGTGGAGAATCCGCGCGTCCGGCCGAGCCTGCTGATCACGTCGAGGTAGTGCGGCCAGAACTCCTCCCGCGCCTGCTCGTCGGTCGGCGCCACGTGGCCGGGGGAGTGGATGCCGATCGGCAACGGCGAGCGGCCGAACTTCTCCAGCGCGTGCAGGTAGAGCTCGGAGAACGGCGCGAACCGGCCGGGATGCCCACCGATGATCGCGAGCATCAGCGAGAACCCGTAGGAGGCCGCGCGCACGACGGACTGCGGGCTGCCACCCACACCGATCCACGCCGGGAACGGTTCGCTGAACGGCACGACGTCCTGCTCGTGCAGCGACGCGCGGGTCTTGCCCTGCCACGTCACCGGGCCGCCCTTGAGGATCTCGGCGAAGAGGTGGGTCTTCTCCTCGAACAGGTCCTCGTAGTCGGCGAGGTCGTACCCGAACAGCGGGAACGAGTCCACACTGGACCCGCGGCCCAGGATGATCTCCGCCCGGCCGCCCGACACGGCGTTGAGCGTGGAGAAGCGCTGGAACACGCGCACCGGGTCGTCCGAGCTGAGCACCGTCACCGCGGAGCCCACGTGGATGTCCGTGGTACCGGCGGCGATCGCGGCCAGCACCACGTCGGCCGCCGACAGCGGCATGTCCGGCGTGTGGTGCTCGCCGATGCCGAAGAAGTCCAGGCCCACCTGGTCGGCGAGCACGCCCTGCTCGACGAGGTTGCGGATGGTCTGTGCGTGGGACAGCGGCTTGCCCTCGGCGTCGAACGTGACGTCGCCGAACGTGTCGAGCCCGAACGTGGTCATGACAGCTCCTTCGCGAACTTCCCGAAAACCGGGCTGCCGGGTTCCAGCAGCCGCCCGTCGAACAACGAGCCCACGCGCACCGGTTCGAAACCGATGCGGGACAAGAACTCCGCCACCACGTCGAGTGCGGCCGGGTCGTTGCCGGCGAGCCCGACCGCGCGGCCCTCCGGCGGTTCCATGTCCTGGTAGGCCACGTGGTTGAGGCTCTTCACGACGCGTGCGCCCACCAGCCGTTGCGCGACTTCTTCACTCGTGCCCTGCGGCTCGGCGGCGGGCGGCCAGTGGTTCATCGCGTCGACGACGACCTTGCCCGCGAACATGCCCGGCTCGAGCGTCACGAACCGGTGCCACGGGATCGCCAGCACCACCAGATCCGCGTCCGCGACGGCCTCGGCGGCCGGCAACGGGGTGGCGCCGGGCGCGAGGAACTCGATGATCATCTCGATCCGCGACGGGTCGCCGGAGCCCGCGATGGCCACCGGGTAGCCCGCCGCCAGTGCGAGGCGCGCGATGACGGGACCGACGTGGCCCGCACCGAGAACAGCGATCTTCACAGCACACCCGACCTGGCTAGTTGACGTATCACCCAAGCATAACCGGACTAGCCCCCGTTTATTCCGCCGACGTGACGTACCCGATCGCCGTCACTCGACGCTCGCGAGCGGTGACTGAGCGTCCCTACGTTCGTTCGCGTGTCCACTGAGCCGTCTCGCCGCCGTTTCCTGTCCGTCTCCGCCGCCGCGGCTCTCACGTTCGGCCTGCTCAAAGCCGGTCCAGCGCAGGCTTCGGGGGAGATCCGGCCGTTCCGCGTGCGGATCCCGGAACGAGAAGTGGCCGAGATGCGCCGCCGTGTGATGCAGACCCGCTGGCCTGACGCGGAGACCGTCGCCGACCTCTCGCAGGGCGCGCCGCAGCGGACCGTGCGAGCTCTCGCCCGCTACTGGGCTCAGGAGTACGACTGGCGTACCACCGAAGCGAAGCTCAACGCGCTGCCGCAGTTCATGACCGAGATCGACGGGCTGGACATCCACTTCCTGCACGTCCGCTCGAAGCACGAGAACGCGCTGCCGTTGCTCGTCTCGCACGGCTGGCCCGGATCCGTCATCGAGCAGCTGAAGATCATCGGCCCGCTGACCGATCCGACTGCTCACGGCGGTAAGGCGTCCGATGCCTTCCACCTCGTCATCCCGTCCATGCCCGGCTACGGCTTCTCCGGCAAGCCCACGACGTCCGGGTGGGGACCTGACCGCATCGCCCGCACGTGGATCGAGCTGATGCGGCGCCTCGGCTACGACCGGTACGTCGCGCAAGGCGGCGACTGGGGTGCGTTGATCGTCGACCTGATGGCGTTGCAGAAGCCCGCCGGACTGCTCGGTGTCCACACGAACCTGCCCGGCGCTGTTCCGGTCGAGATCGACAACGCCGCCCGCGCCGGTGCGCCGCAACCGCCCGGACTCGTCGGGGACGAGGTCAAGGCGTGGCAGGACATTCTGTTCCGGTACGGCAAGGGACAGAACTACGCGCGGATCATGGCGACCCGCCCGCAGACGTTGACCGGGTTCGCGGACTCGCCGGTCGGGCTGGCGTCGTTCATGATCGACCACAACCTCGCGAGCCTCGCGCTGATCGCCCGCGCGTTCGACGGGCACCGGGAGTCGTTGTCGCGGCAGGACGTCGTCGAGAACATCTCGCTGTACTGGCTCACGAACACGGCCATCTCCGCTGCTCGCCTCTACTGGGAGAGCAAGTACTCGGTGATCGCCGCGAAGGGCGTGACGCTGCCGGTCGCGGTCAGCGTGTTCCCCGAGGAGGTCTACCAGGCGCCGCGCGGCTGGGCCGAGCGCGCGTATCCGAACCTGATCCACTACAACCGCGTGGCGGCGGGCGGGCACTTCGCCGCGTGGGAACAACCGCGGATTCTCGCCGAGGAGCTCCGAGCGGGATTCCGGCCGCTGCGCTAGCTTGCGGGCATGTGGGACGCGGGTGACGCGTACGAGCGGTACGTGGGCCGGTGGAGCAGGCCGGTCGCGGTGGAGTTCCTGCGGTGGCTGGACGTGCCACCGGGCCGGACGTGGCTCGACGTGGGCTGCGGCACCGGCGCGCTGACCGAGACCGTGCTCGCGCACGCCGAACCCGCCTCGATCAC
>JAVXWK010000585.1:0-3401 GCA_032230575.1 Pseudonocardiales bacterium
GCCAGGGCTGCGCGGCACCGGTGGCCTTCCGCCGCCACCCCAGCAGGCCCGCCGTCACCACGGCGACCGGCAGCGACAGCAGGGTGAGGGCCGCGATGCCGGTGTAGGTGCCGACCCAGTCGTACCAGTTGTTGAGCACGCGCCCACTCAAGCCGCCCGGTGGTTGCCGGGACGTATGCGGTTTTCGATATGCCCGCGATACGCCCCAGCGAGTGACCCTCAAAGGTTTGTTCGTCCGGGCGCCGGACACCCGCATCGAGTCGCACTTCCCGCGCGTCGCGAACAGTGGGACAACCAGCAGATCGGGCCGGCCTGATCAGCGCGCCGACCACTTCTGGTTCGCGGTGCCGCGGCACTCGGCGGGCCGGACAGCTGACCCGTCGGTGATCCCCGACGTCTCCAGGCACCGACCGTCGACGGTGACGAGCGAGCCGTCGGGGGAGAGGGAGAAGCGGTCCCGGATCTGGCTCGGCGCACCGCTGCAGTCCCGCAGCACCATCGCCGCGTCGAGGCAGCGCGACGACAGCGGGTTCGACAGCACGGCGGGCGTGCCGGTGGCCGGGGAGAGGCTCTCCGGCACCGATTCGAGCGCTGCCGCCCAGCGGTCCGCCATCTTGGCGTAGCCGGCCGCGTTCGGGTGCAGGCCGTCGTCCAGGTCGGCGGCGGTGAACCCGGTGTGCATGTCGACGAGATGCGTCCGCGGACCCCGCTGCGCCACGACCGCCGGCAGAGCCGCGTTGAAGGCCCGCACGCGCGCCTCGAACGCCGCGTCGTCCGGGACCGGCGTGATCTGGGCGACGAACACCTCGGCCAGCGGCGCGAGCGAGTGGATCCGGTCGACCAGCGCGCCGAGCCGGGCCGGGGCGCTCGCCACGTCGTGCTTCTGGTCGAGGTCGTTCGTGCCCGCGTGCAGCAGGACGGTCCTGGGGTTCGCCCGCCGCACCCACGTGACGATCCCGGCGTCGAGCTGGTCGATCCGGAACCCGGAATGGCCCTCGTGGTCGTGGTCGCCGAGGCCCACCGGCCCGTTGGAGGCGGACCCGACGAAGTCGACGGCGTGCCGGCGCCAGAGCTCGACGCGGTAGCCGCCGGGCGTGGAGAAGCCGTGGGTGATCGAGTCGCCGAGCGGCATCACCCGCACGCCGCCGTTGGACTCGGTCCGCGACGGGCTCGTCAGCACCGCCAGACCGAGCGCCACGACCAGCGCGACTCGCCACCACATCGATCAAGGCTCGCACGTCAACGGTCACCACAATCATCCGAACGACCTGATGTGAGCCGTCCTCGCCGCAGCTACGTTGGCCTGACCCTGCATACCCTGTGAAGGAGCCCAACGGTGCGAAGAAGATCCCTGCTCTCCACCGCGCTGACGACAGTGGTCGTCGCGGCGGCGATGGTCGTCCCTGCGGCCAGTGCTGCCCCCGTAACCGCTCTCGCCGCCCCCGACATCGACGTGGCGGCGGTCAAGCAGCACCTGACCCAGCTCAACACCATCGCCACGCAGAACGGCGGCAACCGCCGTTCCACCTCCGCCGGCTACCGCGCGTCGGTCGCCTACGTGAAGGACAAGCTCACCGCGGCCGGGTTCACCGTCACCGAGCAGCCCTGCACCTCGGGCTGCACCAGCGGTGCCGGTCCGAACGTGATCGCCGAATGGCCCGGTGGCAACGCGAACAACGTCTACATGTTCGGTGCCCACCTCGACAGCGTGGGTGCGGGTCCGGGCATCAACGACAACGGATCCGGCTCGGCGTCGATCCTCGAGGTCGCGCTCACCCTGGCGCGGCTGAACCCGACGATGCTCAACAAGGTCCGCTTCGGCTGGTGGACCGACGAGGAACAGGGCCTCAACGGCTCGAAGTTCTACGTCAACCAGCTGTCCGCGACCGAGCGCACGAAGATCAAGGCGTACTACAACTTCGACATGATCGCCTCGACCAACGGCGGCTACTTCATCAACAACATCACCACCGCCCAGTCCACGCCGATGAAGGCGTACTGGGACTCCCTGGGTCTCCAGCCCGAGGAGAACCGTGAGGGTGCGGGCCGTTCCGACGACTACTACTTCGGCCAGGCGGGCATTCCGTCGTCCGGCTACGCGACGGGTGCCAGCGCGGACAAGACGCCGGCCCAGGTCGCGAAGTGGGGCGGCACCGCCGGAGACTTCGACCCGTGCTACCACAAGGCCTGCGACACCACGTCCAACATCAGCGACACGCACCTCAACCGCTCGATCGACGGCATCGCCTACACCGTGTGGGACCGAGCGGTCGCCGGCAACCCCGGCCCCGATTTCTCAGTGGGAGTGTCGCCGACGTCCGGTTCGGTGGCGGCGGGTTCGTCGGTGACGGCGAGCGTGTCGACCCAGACCACGAGCGGCTCGGCGCAGTCCGTGCAGCTGTCGGCGTCGGGACTTCCTTCCGGCGCAACGGCTTCGTTCAACCCGTCCTCGGTGACGACCGGCAGCAGCTCGACGCTGACGATCAACACCACGACGTCGACGCCGTCCGGCACCTACCCGGTGACGATCACGGCGACGGGTTCTGTCACGCACACCGCGACCTACAGCCTGACGGTCACGGGTGGACCTGGTGGCGGCTGCACCGGCACCAACCCGAACGACGTCGCCATCCCGGACAACTCGACGACCGCCGTGACGAGCAGCATCGTGATCTCCGGTTGCGCGGGCAACGCGTCGTCCACGAGCAAGGTCGAGGTGCACATCAAGCACACCTACCGGGGCGACCTGGTGGTGGCCCTGGTCGCGCCGGACGGGTCGTCCTACTCGCTGAGCAACCGCTCGGGCGGCAGCGCGGACAACATCGACCAGACCTTCACCGTCAACCTGTCCACCGAGATCGCCAACGGCACGTGGAAGCTCAGCGTGCGTGACGCGGCGGCCATCGACGTCGGCACCATCGACACCTGGACGCTCACCCTCAACTAGCACCGCGGTGGGACCGCGCACCCCGTCCACCAGGGCGGGGTGCGCGTGCCCGCACAATCACAACCAGGGCTTTTCCGTGAAAACATTCGTCGTAAATAATTTGAACCTTTTTCGTTCTTGACGGTCCAGAAGCACGCGACAACACTGCCTCGACAACTGCTCACCAAGGTCGGGGGTCCTGTTGCCGAGTCCGGGGATCGTCCGCCGCACGTGGTGGGGCGCGAGTCAGCACACCAGGGTCGCCGTGCTGTGCCTCGGCGTCCTCACCGCACTGGCCACCACCGCGGCGGCAGGCTTCCTCGGCGGGTCGAGCCCGCAGGACCGCGTGGACGCCGGGCACGACACCATGCGCAGGGGTGACTCGTTCGAGGTGACCGTCCACGCCGTGTCCGATGTGGACCTGTTCGACGGCGTCGAGCCCGCGTCCGGAGTCCTCTTCCACGCCCGCGTCGCC
>JAVXWK010000589.1:0-3142 GCA_032230575.1 Pseudonocardiales bacterium
GGGCTGGCTCGCCGAGCACATGCTGATCCTCAAGCTCACCTCGCCGGAGAACAAGGCGTACTACATCGCCGCCGCGTTCCCGTCGGCCTGTGGCAAGACGAACCTCGCCATGCTGGAGCCGACCATCCCCGGCTGGAAGGTCGAGACGCTCGGCGACGACATCGCGTGGATGCGCTTCGGTGAGGACGGCCGCCTCTACGCGGTGAACCCGGAGAACGGCTTCTTCGGCGTCGCGCCCGGCACCGACTACCACACGAACCCGAACGCGATGCGCACCATCGCCAAGGGCAACTCGCTGTTCACGAACGTCGCGCTGACCGACGACGGCGACATCTGGTGGGAGGGCATCGGCGAGGCCCCTGCTCACCTGACCTCGTGGAAGCACCAGGACTGGACGCCGGACGGCGACGAACTGGCGGCGCACCCGAACTCGCGCTACTGCACGCCGATCGAGCAGTGCGACATCAAGGCGCCGGAGTGGGACGACCCGAAGGGCGTGCCGATCTCGGCGATCTTCTTCGGTGGCCGCCGCGCCACGACCATCCCGCTGGTCACCGAGTCGCGCGACTGGCAGCACGGCACCTACATGGGCGCCACGCTGTCGTCGGAGACCACGGCCGCCGCGGTCGGCAAGACCGGCGTCGTCCGTCGCGACCCGATGGCCATGCTGCCGTTCATCGGCTACAACGCCGGTGACTACTTCCAGCACTGGGTCGACCTCGGCAAGCGCGCCGACGCCGACAAGCTCCCGAAGATCTTCTACGTCAACTGGTTCCGCCGCGGCGACGACAAGCGCTTCCTGTGGCCCGGATTCGGCGAGAACTCGCGCGTCCTGAAGTGGGCGATCGAGCGTCTCGAGGGCAAGGCTGCCGCCGTCGAGACCCCCATCGGCTACGTCCCGACCGCGGACGACCTCGACCTCGAAGGCCTCGACGCGTCACGCGAGGACATCGAAGCCTCACTCGAGTTCAACGCCGACGAGTGGCGCGCCGAGATCCCGCTAGTCGAGGAGTGGTTCGCCAAGATCGGCGAGAAGGTCCCGACCACGCTCCGCGACCAGCTCGCGGCCCTGAAGCAGCGCCTGGGCTGATCCTGACGACACGCGGGGCCCTTACGTACCGTCTGACAGTTCGTAGGGGCCCCGCGTGTTTTTTAGGCAGCCGCGGTGAGTGACTGGGTCGCCTGGGTGAGGTATCACTGAACGTGTGACGCAGGGCGAGGACTTCCTCGGGGGACTCCACTACGACGGCTCGAAGCGGGACGTCGAGGTCGGGCCAACGACGGGCATCGTGCGCTACTACCCGGTGCCGCCTGCCCCGCCGGCCCGCACGCCGTGGTGGCGCTACGCCGTCGTGTTCGTTCTCGGTTTAGCCATCGGTACCGCTGCCGGTGTGGTCCTGTGCAGCAATTTTCTCTGAGTCAGTGCAGCTCACCGTCCATTTGAGACGAAGTTGTCCACAGGTGTGGACGGCTTTGTGCACATGTTGTGGATGGCTGTGGACAGCCCTGGGGGCTGCTCGGGCACTTCTCCACAAATTCCGAAAATGGTCTTGAAGCAGGAATGAACCTGCCTCACTCCGGGAACGTCTTAGTTGTGTGATGGCGATCACAAAGATCGTCAACGGAGGAGAGGGAGGTGTGCCGTGGAGATCGCAGGAATCGCGATGCTGGTGCTGTCCCTGGCCGCCGTGCTGATGGTCGTGATCGCCGGATCAGTTCGGGAGCGGGTTGTCGCGGATGCCGAGGAGGGTGCCGTTGAAGGCCCTGTTGGCCTCCGCGTAGCAGATGGCGTAAGTCCAACCCTCTGACCAGCCCTGGGATCCGGGCATGCGCCACGCCGGGAAGACGTCCGCACGCTTGTCCGAGCCCACGTAGTCCTGCACGGCCTTGGTGCACTTGTCCTTGGCGATGGCGCTCATCTGGTCCTTGGACGGCGTCGGGTCGCTGAACTTGCCCAGGGGCACGATGCCGCCCGGCACGGCTTCGGCCATGTGCGCGCCGTTGCAGGCCACGGGCTTCACGTCCGGGTCCTTGGAGGGCGAGCCGCCGAGGCAGATCTGGTACGAGTTGAAGGCGGCCCCCTTCAGGACCGCCTTCAGGGGTCCCTTGCGGGGCAGGGCTTTTCCGTCCGGGGTGAGCTCGACGACGGTGCACAGCCGCCACCGGTCGCCCTTCTTCCAGCTCGCCTCGTTCGGCCAGAACGCCCACACCTGCAGCCGGGTCGCGCCGGCGTCCGCGCTGCCCAGGTAGTCGTTGATCGCGCCGTAGCACGGCGGCAGCGCGGTCTTGCGCAGCGTCTGCGCGTCCGGGTAGGCCGACGGGAGGCCGCTCATCTCGCCGACGTTCATGACCTCGGCGTCGTGGCTCGCGGCGCAGTCGACCGGCTTGAGCTCCGAGGAGTTCATGCACTGCCCCACTTTCGGCAGCGTCGGTGCGTCCGCGGCGGCGGTGGACGGTATCGGGCCCGGTACGGCCTGACCTCCGACCTGGATGGCGCAGCCGCTGAGGGCCCACGCGCTCAGGATGATTGCCACCGCCAGCCGCACACGATTCACACCACAGAGACTAGGGCCTTGACCTGATCGGCGATGTCCCGACGCTGCTTTTCGAACGCCGAGTCGGTCAGCGCGGCCGGGTCGGCTGGCTGTCCGAGCACCGGCGTGTGGAGGTGTCCACCGAGGACATTCGTTGCGCCGTAACCGATTCGCACGCGGTTGGCCCGGTACATGCTCTCGTTGGAGAGGTAGTTCCCGCCGCCGCCGACAGCCGCGACACGGCCCGGCGTCGGGTCATCGGTGCGGCAGTCCTGCTGCGAGCCGACGACGACCCACTCGCAGAAGCTGCGGTTGAGCACCACCGGGAACGGGCCGGTGCCCGCGTCGATCATCTTCTGGAACGGCAGTGACGTCTCGATGAACTCGTTCGACGGCTGCGGCCACCCACCGGCATCAGGAACGCTGCCGTACGAGCCGACGTTGTTGTTGTCCGCCGATCCACCACGCCAGCGCGCCGCCCACCGCTCGATGTCGAACTTGCCGGGCCTGCCCTGGCTGATCGTCACGAACGCGTCCGGCTTCTGCTCCAGCGCCTTTCCGTAGAACTGTTCGACGACCCCCTCGTCGAACCCGCCCCACAGCACCGG
>JAVXWK010000595.1:0-7241 GCA_032230575.1 Pseudonocardiales bacterium
GGGCTGGCTCAGCAGCACGTGGCGGTTCAGCTCACTCATCCTGAGTGGACCGTCGCACTTGGACAGCGTGTAGAGGACGTCGTACTCCCGCATCGTCAGGTCGCCCCAGACGTCCTCCGCACCGAACTGCTTCATCAGCACGGCGTAGGCCCTCATGAGGGACTCCCACGCCTCGTTCGCTCGCGTCACTGGTTGTCCTGGTACGGCGAGCCACCGGTGACGTTGTCACCCCGGTTGGCGTTCGGCTTGGGCTGACGGGCGGGCTCGTCGCCGTACTTCTCCTTGACGCGCAGGGCGTGCGTCGGCGGCTTGGCGGTCTCCGGGTCCTGGCGCGACTCGATCTCCTTGCGCAGCACCGGAACCACCTCTTCACCCAGCAGATCGAGCTGGTTCAGCACCATCTTCAGCGGCAGGCCGGCGTGGTCCATCAGGAACATCTGGCGCTGGTAGTCGCCGAAGTGCTCGCGGAAGGTCAGCGTCTTGTCGATGACCTCCTGCGGGCTGCCGACCGACAGAGGCGTCATCTCCATGAAGTCCTCCATCTTCGGCCCGTGCCCGTAGACCGGCGCCTCGTTGAAGTACGGCCGGAACTCCTTGAGCGCGTCCTGCGACCGCTTCGCGATGTAGGCCTGCCCGCCGAGACCGACGATGGCCTGCTTCTCCGTGCCGTGGCCGTAGTGCGCGTACCGCTGGCGGTAGAACTTGATCAGCCGCATGTAGTGCTCTTTCGGCCAGAAGATGTTGTTCGCGAAGAAGCCGTCACCGTAGAAGGCGGCCTGCTCCGCGATCTCCGGCGTGCGGATCGACCCGTGCCACACGAACGGCGGCAGGTCGTCCAGCGGCCGCGGCGTGGAGGTGAAGCCCTGCAACGGCGTGCGGAACTTGCCTTCCCAGTCCACGACGTCCTCGCGCCACAACCGGTGCAGGAGGTTGTAGTTCTCCAGCGCCAGCGGCAGGCTCTGCCGGATGTCCTGACCGAACCACGGGTAGACCGGCGCGGTGTTGCCGCGGCCCAGCATCAGGTCCATGCGGCCCTTCGACAGGTGCTGCAGCATCGCGTACTCCTCGGCGATGCGCACCGGGTCGTTCGTGGTGATCAGCGTCGTCGCGGTGCTGACGATCAGCTTCTTGGTCCTCGCCGCGATGTGGCTCAGCAGCGTGGTGGGCGCGGACGAGAAGAACGGCGGGTTGTGGTGCTCGCCGATCGCGAACACGTCGAGCCCGACCTCCTCGGCCTTCTCGGCGATCTGCACGATCGCGTCGATGCGCTCGGTCTCGCTGGGGGTCTCGCCGCTCACCGGGTCCCTGGTGATGTCGCTCACCGAGAAGATTCCGAACTGCACGGCACCCGCCTCCTTCAGTCTCAAGTTCTATGCGTTTGCATCTACCTTAACGCACCAGGCCGCGAGCTATTCCCAACTAGGCTGCGCGGATGTTCTCGGGAGAGTTCGAGCTGCACCTGACCGGCTCGGAGTGGCAGGCCGACGAGCTGGCCGCGTTCGCTGAGCTGCACGAACTCAAGTTCGGCAACATCGAGCTGCACCGCGGTGACGTGCCGTCGCAGCCGATGCTGACGATCGGCGCGCAGGGCACTCTCGACGAGGTGCGGACGGTCGGACAGAGCTGGCGGCAGAAGATGCTCGCGGCCGAGCTGTTCGTCGTCCGGATCAAGATCGAGGCCGCGCCGTGGAACGAGGGCGTGCCGCGGACCGATGACGAGGCCGATCCCGAGCTGTACTTCGAGCACCACGTCAAAGTGCTGATGGCCGGCGGCTGGCACGACTGGCACGGGCGGGTCTTCAGGGCGGTCGAGGGGCACGACGCGCACATCTCCCGCAACGCCCGCCGGAGGTACGACGACGGCTCGCAGGAGCGGTTCATCACGCAGCGGTGCTTCGGCGTCGGGCGGGCCACGGCTCAGACGAGACTGCGGGCCCTGCTCGCCGCGCTCGACGAGTTCGACGTGCTGGAGGTCGAGGAGGAGTACGTCGTCGACGACGACGCGTTGCACATCGACAACGGCTGGATCCACGGCAAGTCCGGACGCAGCAATGACGAACGGCTGCGACAGGCGCCGGCCGGGGAGAGGGGTTTCCCGGACACCTACCGGCCGCTCGCGCTCAAGCCGGGCCACGACATCACGCAGCGCGCGGTGTTCGACCCGGCGCTCAAGCACTTCAACCACGCGTTCCGGGGCGGCGACCCGCGGTTCGGCGACCCGGAGCAGGGCGCGCGGTGGCTCGGCACGCGGCGCAGGGCGATGGCGCACATCCTGCACCTGATCGGCGAGGAGTCGACGTGGAACAGGAACCTCGTGCTGCGCGGCAGCGTCGTGATGCGGGAGTGGTTCGGCGCCGCCGCCCGGGAACCCGGTGACCTCGACTTCGTGGTCGTCCCGCGCGACCTCGCGTTCGACGGTCCCCAGGCGGAGCAGCTGATCGACGACCTCGTCGCGCACGTCGACATCGACCCCGGTCCCGGCCTCAAGGCGGAGGAGTACTCCACCGAGCACATCTGGACCTACGAGCGGGTGCCCGGACGGCGGCTGGTGTTCCCGTTCGACGTGAAGGGGCTGCCGCAGGGCGCGATCCAGCTGGACTTCGTGTTCAACGAGGACCTGCCGATCGAACCCGAGCCCCTCCAGATCGCCGGCACGACCCTGCTCGCCGCGAACCAGGAGCTCTCCCTCGCGTGGAAGCTCCAGTGGCTCGTGACGGACAGCTACCCGCAGGCCAAGGACCTCTACGACGCCGCGCTGCTCGCCGGGCGCACCACCGTGAACACCGGTCTGGTCATGGACCTGCTGGAACCGGAGCTGGGTGAGCGGGCGCTCGACTTCGACCGGAAGTCCGTGCTGGAGCTGGACCACGTCGACTGGGACAACGCGCCGAGCGAGCTACCTGTCACCAAAGCCGACGAACAGGCTCTGCTGCAACGGATCGCGGCAGCCCTGGCCTGATCAGACGCTCCTGAGCACTGACACGACGATGCCGAGGATCACGGCCTTGTCGCCGTCGATCACCGGGTAGTCGGGGTTGCGCGGCTCGAGGAACACATGTCCGTTGCGGCGCTGGTACACCTTGACCGTCGCCTCCTCGTCGATCATCGCGGCGACGATCTGCCCGCTGTACGCCTCCTGCGACTGCTGGATGACGACCATGTCGCCGTCGCAGATCGCGGCGTCGATCATCGAGTCACCGCGCACGCGCAGCGCGAACACGTTGCTGCCGCGCCCGACCAGTCCGCGCGGGAGGCTCAGCACGTCGTCCACGTGCTCGATGGCGGAGATCGGTGTGCCGGCGGCGATGTCACCGACCACGGGCACCGAGATCGAGTCGTCCGACAGCTGCGCCGCGGCCGTCTCGTGCAGGAAGACCCGCACGTCCATCGGCCGCGTCACCGACGCTCCGCGCTTGAGGAAACCCTTGTCCTCCAACGCGGACAGGTGCTTGGAGACGCTGGAGGAGGACTTCAGGCCGACCGCGTCGCCGATCTCGCGGGTGCTGGGGGAGTAGCCGTGCTCGACCACCCAGTCGCGGATGGCGACCAGAATCCTCTGCTGGCGGTCCGGCAGCACCGTCGTGTCGAGCTCAAGATCGTCGTAGGCGGTCACCGGTCAGATAGTAGTAATCCGGTTGCCGGACACGAACGGGTGGTCGTTTGATCACTGAATGAGCTCATTCTGGGTGGGGAACCTCGTCCGTCTGCGCGGCATCGAACCGGAGGACTGGAAAGCCTTCCGGAAGTTCGACGACAACACGGAGGACATGCGGAGGGCGGACAAGATCCAGCTGCCGTCCTCGGACGCGCGGCAACGCGAATGGGCCGAGCAGGCCTCGCTCAAGAAGCCGGACGGCGACAAGTTCCAGCTCGCGATCGAGTCACTGGCCGACGGCGCCCTCGTGGGGTCGCTGTCGACGTTCGAGGTCGACTACCGCGCGGGCCGGTTCGGGTACGGCATCGCCCTCGGCAGTGAGCACAAAGGACGCGGCTACGGCTCGGAAGCGGTGGCGTTGCTGCTGGGCTTCATGTTCGGCGAGCGGCGTTTTCACAAGTGCGAGACGCACGTGTGGGCGTTCAACGAGCCGTCCATCACCTTCCACCGCAAGCTCGGCTTCACGGAGGAGGGCAGGCTGCGCGACCACGAGTTCTTCGCCGGCCGTCACCACGACGCGGTGATGTTCGGGATGACGGCCCCCGAGTTCGCCGCGCGTCATCCGCACGCCCGCTCGATCTGAACGTGCAACCCTGGGGTTGCGCATCATTTCGGCATGTGCAACTCTGTGGTTGCACTTGTTGGCGGACGTTGGGAGTTAGTCGTGACTGTGGACCGGATCGAACGCGAGACCGTGATCGAGGCTTCTCTCGAGCGCGTGTGGCAGCTGGTGAACGAGCCGGGGTGGTGGGTCGCCTCCACGCCGTCGGGCACCGCCGTCGAGGGCGAGACGACGTTGTGCAAGAACGACACGTACGGCGACTTCCCGGTGAAGGTCGAGACCGTGACGCCGCGGACCTACGTGTCGTACCGCTGGGCCAGCGCGTTCGGCGGCGCGGACCTGACCGCGGACAACACGACGCTGGTCGAGTTCACGCTGACGCCCGAGGGTGCCGGGACGCGGCTGCGCGTGGTGGAGAGCGGGTTCGCGGGGCTGGCCGGCTCGGAGGAGCTGCGGGCGAAGGCTCACGAGGACAACTCGGGCGGCTGGGTCGAGGTGCTGGAGGCGTTCCAGAAGCGGGCGGAGAGCTGAGGTTCGCTGGAACCCGCGGATGAAGTCCGTCATGGCCTCGGCAGTTGAGGCGTTGCTCGCCTCGCATCGGCTGCCGGAGCTGCGCGGCAGGCTCGCGGCGCTGGTCGCGGACTTCCGGAGTCGCGTGGCGGAGTGGCTGCGGAGTGCCGACGTGAAGGACGCCGACGCAATCGCGTTGTTGTTGGGGGCGACCTTCGACGGGTTGGTGCTGCACCGCGCGTTGGACGAGTCAGTCGACTTCCACGTGGTCGCGGGTCCGCTCCGGCGTCTCGTCTCGGGCTGACCAGCGGGGTTCGCCGCCGGCGTCGGTGAACGCGGTCAGCGCCTCGACCAGGCCGTGCCGCAGGTGCTCCGGCATGCGTGCGACGATCGTGCTGATCTCGGCCCGGCGGCGGGCCATCACCTCGCTCACGACGCTGCGGCCCTCCTCGCTCGCCAGGACGACGACCTCGCGTTTGGTGGCGGGGTTCTGCTCGCGGTCGACCATGCCGGACGTGATCAGCCGGTCGATCATGCGCTTCGCCGTGGACGGGTTGACCTCCAGGAGGTCGGCGAGCGCGGTGAGCTTCATCGGGCCGCGGCTGTCGAGTAAGACGAGCATCCGGAACTGGGGCAGCGTGAGTGTCTCCTCGACCGCGGCCAGCGAGCGCGCTGACACGGCGACCAGCAGGCGGGACGCGGTGAGGACCGCGTCGGTCAGATCGTCGACATCACTCACTCGCTTAGTTCTACAGGGTCCGCCGAAGATAACGAACAGATAACCATTGCACTGTGCAACGGACGGTGGGGACCGGTCTGTCCGTACCTCCCGGCATGCGGATACTGCTCATCACCCTCTTGATCTTCCTGGTCGGTGCGCCACCCGCGTTCGCCCAGCAGGACCTGGGGCCCGACTACACGGCGACCGCGTTCGGCCCGATGGGGCCGGCCGGGCGCGATCTGCTGCAGAAGGTGGCGCTGGCCGGGTTGTGGGAGGGCCCCTCCGGGCGGATGGCGCTGGAGAAGTCAGCCAACCCGAAGGTGCAGGAGGCCGGGCGTCACCTCATCGAGGGGCACGCCGACCTGGACCGGCGGACCGTCGACCTCTCGCGCACCTTCAACGTGCGGCTGCCGACGCAACCCAACGAGTCGCAGCAGGGCTGGCTGAACGAGATGACGGCCGCGCCCGCTCGCAGCCCGGAGTTCGACAAGATCTTCGCGAACCGGCTTCGCGCCGCGCACGGTGTGGTCTACAAGTTCCTCGCCACCGTTCGCACCGGCACGCGCAACACCGCGATCCGCGACTACGCCAAGGTCTGCATGGACACCGTGCTCGACCACATGACCGTGCTCGAGGCCACCGGCCTGGTCGACTTCAACGACACCGACGCGATCCCGCTGGCGCTGGTCGCGCAGCCTTCGACCGCCCCGTCGGTGTCGTTGCCGCCGCGTGTGCCGGAGCCGACGGTCGCCACGCAGAACACCTCGCAGCAGCAGCAACAGGACGACGGCATTCCCGACGGCCTGCTCGGGCTGGGTGTGGTCGCGGCCGTGGTGGCCGGGCTCTGGTTCTGGAGCAGCGGGCGGAGCAGTCGCAAGATGCACCCCTAGCTGTGGACCGTCAGCGGGCGTCGTAGCTCTCGCGGTTGATGAGTACTTGTGCGATGTGCTGCTCGGCCCACCGGCACAGCACCAGCAACGGCTCGTGCAACGTGAAGCCGAGCTCCGTCAGCTCGTACTCGACCCGCGGCGGCACCTCGGCGTAGACGTGCCTGCTGACGATGCCGTCGCGCTCGAGGTCCCTGAGTGTCTCCGTGAGCACCTTGCCGCTGATGCCGTCGATGTTGGATTTCAGGTCGCCGAACCGCATGCGCCCGTTGCCCAGCACCGACACCACCATCGCCGTCCACTTGTTGGCGATGCGCGCGAGGCTCGTCCGCGACGGGCACGAGGCAGCCAGCACGCTCCAGTCCGGCATCGTCTGTGACATGGCGCACATCCGTCCATTAGTTACGTTGAGGTTATTGGTTACTTTTCGTGAGCATAGGGCAACACCAGCCCAAAGGAGAAACCAATGACCAGCCCTCTGGCCGTCGTCACCCGCTACTTCGACGCTCTGGAGTCCGGCGACTTCGCCACCGTCTCGGCCCAGTTCGCCGACGACATCGTGTGGCACCAGCCGGGCGCCAACCGCTTCTCCGGCACCCACCGGGGCAGCGGCGCGGTCTGCGAGATGATCGGCGGCATGATGACCGTCAGCGAGGGCACGTTCGCGCTCGCCACCACCGGTGCGGCGCGCAGGACGGCATCGACCTGCTCCGCATCGTCGACGACAGGATCGCCGAGGCGTGGCTGTTCTCCTCCGACCCGCAGGCCGAGGACTCCTTCTGGGGCGCCGGCCGAGCGTCCGACGGGACGCCGGACAACTGGGCCGGACGTTCGCCGCTTGCTACCCCATTCGCAGTAGCTAAGATCGGCCGTCGTCGCAATGCGTCATCGCGCCGACCCGGCTCT
>JAVXWK010000963.1:0-11443 GCA_032230575.1 Pseudonocardiales bacterium
ACTGCCTAGGATCGAACAGGTGAGCACCCACCTCTACCTGCTGCGGCACGGCCAGACCGAGTGGTCCGAGACCGGCAGGCACACGGGACGCACTGACATAGAGCTGACGCCCGAGGGCGAGCAGCAGGCACGCCGCGCGGGCGCCACGCTCGCCCGGCTGAGGGGTACGGACCAGGCCCCGGCGCTCGTGATGACGAGTCCGCGGCAGCGCGCCACCAGAACGGCGGAGCTCGCCGGCCTGGAGGTCAACGCGACCACCGAGGACCTCGCCGAGTGGGACTACGGCGACTACGAGGGCATCACGACGCCGCAGATCCGCGAGCGCGTGCCGGGGTGGACGGTGTGGACGCACCCGATGCCGAACGGCGAGACGCACGCCGAGGTGCAGGACAGGGCACGCAAGGTGCTCGGCGAGGTCCGCAAGATCCTGCCCGGCGGCGATGTCGTGCTGGTGGGGCACGGGCACTTCAGCCGTGTGCTGATCGCGGCTTGGCTGGGTCTCGCGCCCGACCAGGGTGTCCACTTCGGACTGGACCCGGCCGGCATCTGCCAGTTGGGCGACGAGCGGGGCGACCCGCAGGTGCGCAGGCTCAACGTGCCTGCCTGGGAGGTGTGATGATCCGGCGGGTGGAACCGCGTGACGTCGACGCGGTCGTGCGGCTGGTGCACGAGCTGGCGCTGTACGAACGGGCGCCGGAGCAGTGCCACCTCACGTCGGAACAGCTGCACGTCGCGCTGTTCGGCGAGAGCCCGGCGCTGTTCGGCCATGTGGCCGAAGTGGACGGTCAGGTCGTCGGAATCGCCTTGTGGTTCCTGAACTTCTCGACCTGGGACGGCGTGCACGGCATCTACCTCGAGGACCTCTACGTCACGCCGGACCAGCGCGGCAACGGTCTGGGCAAGAAGCTGCTGGAAACGCTCGCCCAGGAGTGCGTCGACAAGGGCTACACGCGGCTGCAGTGGTGGGTCCTCAACTGGAACGAGCCTTCGATCGGCTTCTACAAGTCACTGGGAGCCGTCCCAATGGACGAGTGGACAGTGATGCGAGTGGCCGAAGAAGCGCTGCAGAAGCTCGGCTCGTCACTCTGAAGGTTGACGGAAGGTCTCAAAAGGCTCACGAAACGGGTATTCCACACAGGACAGGTCCACGGTCCTGGCAGCGTCCCCGCTCGCCGATCCCCCGGCACCAGAGTAAGCGTGGAAAGAGGAAAGACCGTGGGCACTGACCCGACTACCGACATCGACCCGGCCGCCGCAGGCATCGGCATCGTCGGCACGATCATCTACCTGGCCTTCATCGTCTTCGGCGTCGTGGTCTTCTGGAAGACCTTCGCCAAGGCGGGTCAGCCGGGCTGGGCGGCGATCATCCCGTTCTACAACATCTACGTGTGGCTGAAGGTCGCCGGCCGTCCGGGCTGGTGGCTGATCCTGATGCTGATCCCCGTGGTCAACATCATCATCGCGCTGATCGTCTCCATGGACATCTCGAAGTCCTTCGGCAAGGACTCCGTGTTCGGCGTCGTCGGCCTGTGGCTGTTCAGCATCATCGGCTACGCGATCCTCGCGTTCGGTGGCGCGCAGTACCGCGGCCCGGCCGCGCTGGCGGGCTCGCAGGGCGCCTACGTGGGCTGATCCACCTCTGCGCCAGGCCGGGTCCGAAGTCACCCCTGTACTTCAGGCCCGGCCTTCACTATGGTCAGAAATGAAATCGTTTTCAGAACGTTTCAGACGCCGAGCTGCCGCCGCCCTCGACGCAGGACGAGGAAGGACCTCTCAACGATGAGGCGTCGACTGACCGGCGCGTTCGTCGCGCTAGCGGTGGTCGTGGCACCGGTGGGCGTGGCGAACGCGGCCAGCTTCAACGTGAAGGACTACGGCGCGAAGGGCGACGGCAAGGCGATCGACTCGGTCGCCATCGACAAGGCGATCGCCGCGGCGTCGTCGGCTGTCGGCGGGGTCGTCGAAATCCCGCCCGGCACGTACCTGTCGCGCTCGATCCACCTCAAGAGCAACGTCACCATCAACATCCAGCAGGGCGCGCGCATCGTGGCGTCCGGCAGCGGAATCGACGCGCCGGAGTCCAACCCGAACTCCAAGTACCAGGACTTCGGCCACAGCCACTTCCGCAACGCGCTGCTGTGGGGCGAGAACGTCGAGAACGTCAGCTTCACCGGCCGCGGCGTGATCGACGGCGCCAACAAGCTGGAGACCGGCGAGAACATCCCGGCGGGCAAGGGCGACAAGATGCTGTCGCTCAAGTTCTGCAAGAACGTCAGCATCACCGACGTGACGTTCCGCGAGGCCGGCCACTTCGCCATCATCACCAACGGCTGCAACGGGATGAAGCTCGACCGCATCACCGTCGACTCCCCCGACGACCGCGACGGCATCAACTTCATCAACAGCTCCAACGTCGAGCTCTCCAACTCGACCGTCGTGGCGAGCGACGACGCCGTCGCGTTCAAGTCCGACTACGCCACGGGCAAGACGTTCCTCAGCGAGAACAACGTCGTCCGCGACTCGACGATCCAGTCGACGGAGAACAACGCCATCCAGTTCGGCTCGGAGACCTGCGGCAGCTTCAAGAACATCCAGTTCCGCAACCTCAAGGTCACCGGCGCCTCGAAGGCGGGCCTCGGCATGGTGTCGATGGACGGCGCGGTCATCGAAGACGTGCTGTACGACAACATCCAGCTCACCAAGACCGCCTCGCCGATCTTCATCCACATCGGCAAGCGCGGCCGCTGCCCCGGTTCGCCACCCACCGGCAAGATCCGCAACATCACCTACCGCAACATCACCGGCACGAACCTGACCGCACCGCGCGACATCCCCGGCGACCCCGAGTACGCGTCGACCATCTCCGGCCGCTCCGACTCGAAGATCACCGGTCTGACGTTCGACAACGTGCGGCTCTCCGTTCCCGGCGGTCACGGTGAGGGCGACTCGTCGAAGAACCCGCCGGAGGTCTCGGGCGAGTACCCGCCGCGGATCTTCGGGGTGCGGCCGGCGTTCGGGTTCTGGATTCGGAATGCGACCGACGTGAAGTTCCTGAACAGCACCATCGAGTTCGACAAGAACGACGGGCGGCCGGCTATCACGACGGACAGCGTCACCGGTGTGTCTTTGAACGGCGTCAAGGTCGAGCGCAGCACCGGGGCCAACGATCTGCAGTGGCGGAAGACCAGCGGCACGTCGGTCACGAACAGCACCACGACTTCGGGCCAGGCGCTGCGAGCCAGGACCAGCTAGACAGGAAGGCGTGACGACCTTCTGGGACGAGCAGGCGGCGACCTTCGACGAAGAACCGGACCACGGCCTGCGAGATGCGGGCGTGCGAGCAGCATGGGCGCGGTTGTTGCTGCCGCTGATGCCATCGGGTTCGTCGGAGGTCGTCGACCTCGGTTGTGGCACAGGCAGTCTCTCGGTGCTGCTGGCCGAAGCCGGGCATCACGTCCGGGGTGTCGACCTCGCCGAGCGCATGGTCGCGGCCGCCACCACGAAGGCCGGAGCAGCAGGGGTGGTGGCCGAGTTCGTGCAGGGCGACGCCGCCGAACCTCCTTACGCACCAGCATCCGCGGACGTGGTGCTGGCGCGGCACGTGCTGTGGGCGTTGCCGGAACCGGCGGCCGCGCTCAAAGCCTGGGTGCGGCTGCTGAGGCCCACCGGACGACTCATCCTGATAGAAGGCCATTGGTCAACGGGCTCAGGCATCAAGTCGGCGGAGTGCGAGGCTCTCGTCAGCCAGGTCCGAGAGCAAGCCGCCATCACGCCGCTGCGAGACAAAGCGTTGTGGGGACGCGAGATCGACGACGAGCGGTACCTGCTCGTCAGCCTGAAATGACCCCGACCGCGCCATAAGTAGAAGCGTCAGCCGCGGCGGAGGCGCCGGGTAGTTCCCCGTCCGCCCTCCAGTGCGCCGCGAGCACCAGGCCGGGCTCCAGCAGCCGCAGCCCGCACACGAACTCCTCGACGTCCTGTTTGGACCGCGGCACGACCTCGGAACCCATGTCGTCCGACAGGTCGACCAGCTGGTCCACCAGGCTGGGCTCGACGTCGCGGGTCAGATGAGTCAGCGCCAGCACGCTGCCACGGCACAGAGCCGCGCGATACCGGGCCACAACGCCGACGGGCTCGGACACGATGTACGGGAGGATGCCCACCATCAGCACGGCGGTCGGCTTGGTGAAGTCGATCAGGCGGCGCGTCTCGGGGTGGCGCAGCACTGCGCCCACGTCGCAGATGTCGGCTTGCACGATGGCGGCGCTCAGGTTGTCGCGCAGCATGGTGCGGGCGTGGGCGACGGCTACCGGGTCGTGGTCCACGTAGACGACGTTGCAGGACGGGTCGATGGCCTGGGCCACCTCGTGGACGTTGCCCGCGGTCGGGATGCCGCTGCCCAGGTCGAGGAACTGGCGGATGCCCATCTCCTCAACGCACAGGCGCACGACGCGGCGTGAGAAGGAGCGGATCGTGCGGGCCATTTCGGCTACCGGGAAGCGACGGATGCTTTCCTCGGCCAGGGCGCGGTCGACCGCGAAGTTGTGCGCGCCGCCGAGGTAGTAGTCGAAGAGGCGGGCCATATTTGGGCGTTCGGAATCGCCGTTTGTCGTCACCCGCTGCGGGCCGTCCTGCACTGCGCACCTCACCCTGCTCCCGAGCGGCGCGAACGCTGGCAGCACGGTAACCGGCTACTCCGTTCGTGTCCATCCACCATTAGTGAACACGCAGGGTGATGGCCCCCGGTCGAAACCGAGGGCCATCGCAGGGTCCTTGCTGGTCAAGCTGTTTGTCAGACGCCAGCGTTGGTGGTGATCCAGGAGCGGTAGGTGGAGATGCGGGTGTAGTTGGAGCGCGTCGCGCGGTCCGAGGTGGACGCGACGCCGACCTGACGACCGGCCGCGAACATCGGGCCGCCCGAGTCGCCGCCGGCGGCGATGCCGTCGACGCGCGAGACGGCGATCGCACGACCACCGCGGTAGTCGGAACCGTTGGGGTTCGTGACGCGCGTGTTCGCGACCTTCAGGTAGCGCGACTGGCAGTTGATCTCCGGCTGGTTGGTGCAGGTGGCGCCCCAGCCGTAGAGCTGCACGGTCTGGCCGGTGGCCACGCCGTCGCTGCTGCCGGCGAGCGGCGAGAACGGCGACGACATCGACGTGCCGACCTGGACGAGCGCCAGATCGGCCGACGGGTGCTTGATGATCCGGGTTCCGGTCACCAGCTGACCGCCGGAGGTCTGGTCCAGGCTGCCCGCACGGAACGTGTACGTGCCGGAGGACGCCACGCAGTGCTCGGCGGTCAGGATCCACCGAGGAGCGATCTTCGTGGCCGAGCAGTTCTCACGGCCGTTCACGAACAAACGGGCCGCGTAGGGGAAGTTGGACGCATAGCTGCCGCCGATGATCATCGGTGACATCTCCGGGTCTTCCGGAGCGGCAGAAGCGACGGGGGCGAGGGAGAGCGCTGCAAGGAGGGCGCCCGCGATCGCGGTCAAAACACGCATGGTTGGTCACCTCGTGAGTGCAGGGAGTGGTTAAGCAACCACGCACAGCTTCACCCGGCCGTGTGACCGTGACCACCCTCCGTTAGTCGGCTTTGTCACCTTCGTTCACATCCGCCAGACCCATCGCCCACTGACGACCATCGCGGGTGAACAGCAGCACGAGCACCACGAAGCAGTAGATGCCGCCCAACGAGCCCAGCAACTGCTGCTCCGACGGCCCGTACGCGTACCAGGCGCAGCCGAGCAGCAGCAGCTGCGTGACGATCACCGGCGTGCGCGCGCCGTGGTGGCCGCGGAACAACATCACCGACGCGAAGATCACCCCGCCGAACCAGAGCACGAGCACACCTGCGGCACCGAGGATCGGGCCGCCGGAAGCCGCGCCCCGGATCACCCGGACGACGAGCGCGACAGCCAGCGCGATACCGCCCAGGCCCTGCAAAAAGGTGAGCGCGGCGGCGCCACGAACCGAGCGCGGTGCAGTGGTCACGGGAGACCTTTCCTCACGTTCTGTACTGGTCACGGATCGTAGGCCACCCGGTCGGAGGTCTCGCCGAGCACGTCCGGCGGGGGAAGATCAAGGGGCCTTCAGCGAGCCGGCGGTCGTCCGGGGTGCACTCGTCTGCGAGGCGCACGCGGTGCTAGCGGAAGGGAGATTTGGGCCACTTTCGTGAGGCTGGAGCCACCCTTAGGGAGGACATGCGCGCGGCTGATGGTCACGCACTGTCTTACTCTCAAGTAGTGCGCGCTCTTCTCGTGGTGAACCCGCAGGCGACTACAACAACGCCGGCGGGCCGTGACGTATTGGCGCACGCGCTAGCCAGCGACGTGAAGCTGGAGATCATCCAGACCTCCTACCGGGGCCATGCGGCGGACGCCGCGAGCAAGGCCGCGGAGGACGGGTTCGACCTGGTCATCGCCCACGGCGGCGACGGCACGGTCAACGAGGTGGTCAACGGCATCCTGCGTGGAGGCCCACGTCCCAACAAGCCGATGCTGGGTGTCGTGCCCGGCGGTTCGGCCAACGTCTTCGCGGGCGCTCTCGGCATCCCGCGCGACCCCGTCGAGGCCACGCACGTCCTGCTCCAGGCGATCGAGAACGGCACCAAGCGCCGGATCGGCCTCGGCCAGGTCTTCGCGGACGTCGTCGAAGGCGGCAAGGGCCGTTGGTTCACCTTCAACGCGGGCATGGGCCTCGACGCCGATGTCGTCGCGGGTGTGGAGCGCAAGCGCGCCAAGGGCCACAACGCGAGTCCCACTCTCTATCTGGCCGTCGCACTCGGTGCTTATGCGCAGAACGTCCGCAAGCCGCAGCACTTCACGGTCGAGGTTCCGGGAGAGGCGCCGTTCAACGACGTCGGCATGGTGTTCGTGTCGAACACCGACCCGTGGACGTACTTCGGCGACAAGGCGATCCAGCTCAACCCGAGCACGTCGTTCGACGGCGGACTCGGCCTGAGTGCTCTGAAAACCCTGCGCGTGCCCACGGTCGGGCGCTACGTCGCCCAGATCCTCGCGACGGGCAATCCGAAGAGCGGGAATCTCGTTCGGCGTGATGACGTGGGTTATGTAAGAGTGAAGTGCGAGGAGCCCGCCAACCTCCAGGTCGACGGTGATTTCCTCGGCAAGACGACTGCAGTGGAGTTCCGGGCAGTCCCCGATGCGTTGACTGTTGCCGTATAAGCAACTTGACAGTCCGTGATCGGTTCGTGACCGTCTCGGTACCCACCCGGGATGTACTGCAGTCGAGTGACAGCAGAGCGTGAAACCCCAGGTGAACGCTGTCGATCTTTTGGGTGAGTTCACTCACCGGGTCAGTGCTAACCCCTTGACATCCCAGCCGTTCGTGAAAGCATTCACAAGCACCCCAAAACGACCGCTGACAACCGGCGTGCCCTTGTGCGCGCCCACTCGCTGAGGAGTAGTTCCAATGGACTGGCGCCACCGCGCGATCTGCCGCGACGAGGACCCCGAGCTGTTCTTCCCCGTTGGGAACAGTGGTCCCGCGCTGCTTCAGATCGCCGAGGCGAAGACCGTCTGCCGTCGCTGCCCCGTCGTCTCCGACTGCCTCGCGTGGGCGCTCGAGAGCGGCCAGGACGCTGGCGTCTGGGGCGGGATGAGCGAAGACGAGCGCCGCGCTCTCAAGCGCCGCAACGCCCGCACGCGGGCCCGCAGCAACGCCTGAGCAGGCAGTTAGCCGCGAACAAGCCGTAAAGAAGAAGCCCGACACCGTGCCAGGTGTCGGGCTTTTTCTTTGTTTGCACACCCTCCCGCATGACCACGTGAGACCGCTGAGGCTGGTCGTCACGTGTGCACGGCGTTAGTTTAGCGCCGCCCTCTGAGAGGTACGCGCAGGACCGCCTCTGTACCGCCTCTGGGCCGCCGCCGCAAGCTCAACGAGCCTCTCAATTCGGAATCGACAAGGGTCCGAACGATCTGCAGACCCAGGCGATCCGTGCGCTCAAGGGAGAAACCGGGCGGAAGGCCCTTGCCGTCGTCGGTGATCGTCACGTCGAGCCATTTGGCGGACCGCTCGGCGTGCACGACGACCTCTCCGCGCTGGCCAGGCGCGTAGGCGTGCTCGAAGGCGTTCTGCACGAGCTCGGTCAGCACCATCACCAGCGGGGTGGCGATCTCGGAGGAGACGATCCCGAACCCACCCTCGCGGCGCACGCTCACCTGGGTCTCGGTGACCGCCACGTCGCCCATCATCGGGATCACCTTGTCGACCACGTCGTCAAGATCGACCCGCTCGTCCACGGACATCGACAACGTCTCGTGAACCAGTGCGATGGAAGTCACACGGCGAACCGACTCGGCCAGCGCCTCCTTGGCCTCCGGGTTGCTCAACCTGCGGCTTTGCAGCCGGAGCAGCGCCGCGACGGTCTGCAGGTTGTTCTTCACCCGATGGTGGATCTCGCGGATCGTGGCGTCCTTCGACATCAACGCGCGGTCACGCCGGCGCACTTCCGTGACGTCGCGGCACAGCACGATGGCACCTGCGGCCTGTCCTCGCGGCCTCAAGGGCAACGCACGGAACAACACCGCGGCACCGCGCCGTGACTCCGCCTCCATGCGCATCGACGGTTTGCCGTCGAGCGCGAGCCTCATTCGCTGCGCGACCTCGGTGGCGTCGAACGGGTCGCCTATAAGACTGCGCGTCAAAGGCGCGAGATGAACGCCCACGAGGTCCGAAGCGTGCCCCATGCGGTGATACGCCGACAGCGCGTTCGGCGACGCGAACACCACCGCGCCAGACGGATCGAGCCTGATCAGGCCGTCGCCGACACGCGGGCTGGTGTGCACGTCCGGCGACGGTTCAGGTGCCGGGAACGTGCCGTCCGCGATCATCTGGCACAGGTCGGCGGCACTGCCGAGGTACGAGATCTCCAACGGCGACGGCACGCGCGGGACGGCCAGGTTCGTGCTGCGGCTCAGCACCGCGATGACCTGCGTGCCCAGTCGCACCGGGATGGTCTCGCGCCGCACCGGCACGCCCAGGTGCCAGCGCGGGTCCTCCTCGCGGCAGATCCGCGACTCGTCCATCGCGCGACGCAGCTGCGGGTGCTCCTCCGAGTCGACCGCGCTGCCGACCACGTCCTCGGGGTGAGCCGTGGGCGCCGTCGTCGGGCGTGCCTGGGCGACGCAGAGGAACTTCTGGTCCTCCAGCGGCACGTACATGAGGAAGTCCGCGAACGACAGGTCGGAGAGGAGTTGCCACTCCGCGACCACCAGCTGCAAGTGATCGACAGCGACGCCGGAGAGCTTGGTGTGCTCGGCCAGCAGGTCCGTGAGCGTGCTCAGAACTCCTCCATGAGAAACTGGTGGGTGAAGCAGTTCTGATCCTAGGAGACACAGATGTCGAAGCGTGCTCGCAAGCGCCGCGACCGCAAAAAGGGCGGCGCCAACCGAGGCAAGCGCCCCAACGCCTGAGTACTGCGAAAAGGCCTGGACACCACCACGGTGACCAGGCCTTTTTGTCGTTCAGGGTCGTTCAGGCTGAGCTCAGCCCTCGGTGCGGATCTCCACGATCGTGGCGCGGATGCGCGCCTTCAGGTCGGACGGGGCGAGGTCCCCACCACACTTGCGCGCGAGCAGCGCCTTGAGGTGCTCCTCCAGCCCGAACTGCTCCAGGCACGGATGGCACTCGTCGAGGTGCGTCTGCAGTGCCTCGCGACGGTTCTGGTCGCATTCCTGGTCCAGGAACAGCCAGACCTCGGACAGCACCTCTGAGCAGTCGGTGTCGTGGGGTTCGCCACAGTTCATGACGCGTCTCCGTTGCTGCCGTTGCCGCTACGGAGAAAACCGCGTTCGCGGGCGGTGTCCGCCAGCATGTCGCGGAGCTGGCGACGGCCCCGGTGCAACCGGGACATCACCGTGCCGATCGGGGTGCCCATGATGTCTGCGATCTCCTTGTACGCGAAGCCTTCGACATCGGCGAGGTAGACCGCGATCCGGAACTCCTCCGGCAACCGCTGCAATGCTTCCTTGACGTCGCTGTCGGGCAGGTTGTCGAGTGCCTCGACCTCGGCGCTGCGCAGCCCGGACGAGGTGTGGCTCTCCGCCTGCGCCAGCTGCCAGTCCGTGATCTCGTCGGTCGGCTGCTGAATCGGCTGGCGCTGCTTCTTGCGGTAGCCGTTGATGTACGTGTTCGTCAGGATCCGGTACAGCCAGGCCTTGAGGTTCGTGCCCTCCGAGAAGGACGCGAACGCCGAGTAGGCCTTGAGGAACGTTTCCTGCACCAGGTCCTCGGCATCGGCCGGGTTGCGCGTCATGCGCAGGGCCGCCGAGTACAGCTGGTCGAGCATGGGCATCGCGTCGCGCTCGAACCGCGCGGCTCGCTCCGCCGTCGTCTCCGTCGTGCCGGTGGCGGGCACCGCGCTCCCTTCCCACTGGTTCTGGGTCGGGACCGACAATACGCGGGGCCGCTCGAGCATGTTCGTCACCACGTACCGAGTAACAACGGACGTGCTGGTAGTAATTCCGCATGGCCGGACGTGGGACGCCCGCCACAGCGCTGCTGGACAAGCAGCGGGTGGCGCACACCTTGCACTCGTACGAGCACGACCCCCGTCACGAGTCATTCGGGCTGGAGGCCGCCGAGGCGCTCGGGCTGGTGCCGGGACGTGTCTTCAAGACCTTGGTCGCCGAGGTGGACGGCAAGCTCGCGGTGGGCGTCGTGCCGGTGACGGGGCAGCTCGATCTCAAAGGTCTGGCGGCTGCTCTCAAGGGCAAGAAGGCGAAGATGGCCGTCGTCGCGGACGCCGAACGCGCGACGGGCTACGTCGCGGGCGGGATTTCGCCGCTGGGACAGAAGAAGCGGCTGCCGGTCGTCGTCGACTCGTCCGCTTTGGAGTTCGAGACCGTGTTCTGCAGCGCGGGCCGGCGCGGACTGGAGGTCGAGATCGCACCGGCCGAGCTCGTGCGGCTGACCGGTGCGGTGGTCGCGCAGATCAGCGCCTGACTTTCGCAACAACGGGACACGTTGCCGCATTTGTTCAGATGATGGCTTCACACCAACTTCATCTGAGGGGGATGCGGATGCGCACGCTTGCCGTGCTCACGTCCGCCGCCGTGCTGGCGAGCCTGACCGCAGCGGTCACAGCTCTGCCGGCAGCGGCTGCCGACGACTTCACGCCGAGCAAGACTCTGACCCGGTCGGCCTGGGGCTACACCGACCTGGGCACACCCAGCACCGGGCACGCCGACCCGGAGTCCGACGCGCTCATCGGGACGTGGACGGACCGAAGATGGCACCGGACCAGGTCCTACTTCACGTTCGACGTCGCGGAGTTCGGCGGCAGGAACGTCATCTCGGCCGCCGTGTCCGCCAAGGAGACCGAGGCGGACGACTGCACCCGGCGCGCGGTGGAGCTGTGGCGCACCGAGCCGTACCGCGGTCAGTCGTGGCCGAAGCAGCCGAAGGAGCTGGAGCTGCTC